>NZ_MDAW01000096.1:0-5494 GCF_002875385.1 Vibrio sp. 10N.222.52.B12
TGACTTAAATGCATCAAAGCACATAAAGTTTGTTGTTCGCAAAGTTTAGTTCGGCTTAAAATTGTCGCTCGGTGCCTCGCGACTAACAAACTGCTCAAGAGGGATTCGCAACGCGTGGCATTTTTACTATGCGTTGAATTTAGTGTTTAAGGTGGTATGCGGGAGCTTCGGTATTGCGTTGCTCACACCTTAACGCGGCGTTAGTCGCCAGAAAAAGCTAGCAGTCAGAATCATGTTTATAAGCTCAAAAGTTGGCTACTGGTTGTTTGATTCATAGTTCCATCTTCGATAGTCAAAGCTCTGTGTCATCGGTTCTAAATCAATGCGTTGCTATTTTCTAAGCGGTTGTTTCGTTCTTTGGTGGTGATAGAGCGGGGCGATCGAAAATCTGTTTTTGGTTGCAAATCAGCTCGGTGAGTTTGTTGGTTTAAAAGCTTATTTACTTGCTGAAAGGACGTTTTCTCTGGTGTGGTAAGTTCCACGTGGTTTCAGTGACTTTGTTGAAAGTCCGCACTGTGAGATTGGTTTTCCAAAAGCGCTTTTTGGTGTTGTCAGTCCGTTTTCTACGACGTTTTATGTTCCAAGTGGTTTCATTAAGTAGGCGCTTTGAGACTACGCCTGACTTAAGTGCATCAAAACACATAAAGTTTGTTGTTTGCAAAGTTTGGTTCGGCTTAAAATTGTCGCTCGGTGCCTCGCGACTAACAAACTGCTCAAGAGGGATTCGCAACGCGTGGCATTTTTACTATGCGTTGAATTTAGTGGTTAAGGTGGTGTACGGAAGCAGCGGTATTGCGTTGCTCACCCCTTAGCAGGGCGTTAGGTATTTGGAGGTAAATTGAAAGGTCGAATATCAAGATTGGCAGTGGTAGACGTATGCCTTGAAGGTGTTGCATCGGCGCAAAATGAATACTGTGACATGTCTGGAGGTGATTGGGTTTGCTGGGCTCCTGAATACTTTATAACTACGACTATTGCACGGTGCTTACATCAAGCAAAGGGCAGCAAATATGTAACAATCGAAAACGGTGCATACGACGCTCTTGATTATGCTGGTGCTGTAGGTAAAGGTCGCCTCCATGGAGATATACGTTCCAGTGGACGATTTGACCTACTTCTTTGGTGGGCAAAAAGAGATCCCAGAGCTGTAATTGAAGTTAAGAATCGGGTGTTTAACAAGACTCAATACGAGCCAGACTTAAAAAGAATTACAGGGGTTCTCAAACGGAAAAAATTACAGTCTTCAATGGAGTTTGGAGCTTTTGCATTTTACTCGGCTGCCGATGATTCATCTTCGAAAAGGTCGTATGAAATATTAGAGCAACGAATAGAAACTATTCAAAATAACGCACAAGAAATTGTTGGTGTTGACTTCAAAGCAACTCTATACATAAGTGAGATCGCAATTGAAGGTTCTAGTGGCTGGTTTGCGGGGTGCATTCTTGTAGAACATACCTAACAATCTGTTTAAGAGTGATTCGCAACGCGTAGCATTTTCACTATGCGTTGGTTTAAGTGATTAAGGTGGTATGCGGTGGCATCGGTATTGCGTTGCTCACACCTTAACAGGGCGTTAGGCTACTCTCCAAGGCTCATGCAAATAAATGAAAGTAACAAATGACATATAGTGAAGTACTTCGAGCGAACACAAAGTCGACAGATATTAATATGCAAAAGTTTTTATAATGCCCTCGTTTTTGGTGAATTCTTTTAGAGGTAATGTATGACGGCATGTAATATCAGTACAGGTGAATTTTCGAAGCATTTTAATGCGAATATGAAGGCTCTAGGACTCCCTGTTCCTTCTACCTTGTTTGACTCTGCCACGGCTGCCATCAGCAATGCAGCCATAATGATAGAGGCTTTGAAAAAACTAGGGCGAGGGGCAACTGTTGCTGAGTTGATAAAAGCTACAACGGGTTTAGAGAAACTGAAAGTTGCAGGTGCTTTGCTTGCGTCCTTTTACGTTGGCGCTGTTGTTGGCAGTATCGCTGTCGCTAGTACAAAGACTTTAGGGTGCGGCTTGAATTTAGAAGGTTTCTTTTCATTTCAAAATAAGCACAGATTAAAGTATCCAAACAGTCACCTGTTTTATGCTGCGAATCCTGAGATATTAGCACCCAAAATTAAAGCACATACAGGCTACTGGACTAAAGCAATTGCGAACAAAGGGTTATGATTGTGAAAAACAAAATAGCCCTATTACTTACAGGCTTGTTTATTGCTTTTGCATCTTGGTTATTCTTTAATACCTTCCAAGTTTACAGCTTTTATATCCTGCTCTTTATTGTCATTCTAGTGGTTTCAGTTCGAAAGTTTTCGAGAAAAGATTAGCCTAACAAACTGTTTAAGAGTGATTCGCAACGCTTGGCATTTTTACTATGCGTTGTGCTTAGTGTTTAAGGTGGTATGCGGAGCGGAGGCTTTGGTATTGCGTTGCTCACACCTTAACAGGGCGTTAAGTTTCAAGAGGTAACTATGGACGAAAGGTTTCAATCTTGGGTTGCAATGGCTAGTCATTTTATTGGTGAGCACTTTGATCACTGTAAGCCGTTTCTTGATAAAGACTTTCCAAATATGCATCCTATGACTAGGTTTGTAAGCACTCAATTGTATTTATCTTGTCATTTTAGCTCAGAGAGTTCTCTTATTTTGTTACAGCATGGTCAAGAGTGGGATGCTGAGATTATTAATCGCTCAATTATTGAAGGTGTGACTAAGTACATTTATATGTTGAATGGATCTGAAGAGGAAGTGCTTGAGAAAGTAAAGGAATATTGGGAGATCCTTCCTAGTTACTCTGCTATTAAACGAAGTGGTAGGGCGGCTTCTTTGTTGGCTGAAGTTGATCCTAAAGAAATGCACAATTGGTTATCGATTCAAGAACTAACACTAGAGCCGGAACAAGCGGACAGTATTCGAGGCGATACAAATAGGCAGCAACGAAAACAACTGGAGCAAAAGTGGTCGTTTAGCCAGATCATACAAGAGTTTAGTAAGTCCAGTGATACTAGGCTTAACCCTTTAATCCATCTTGGCTATAATTACGGGATGAGCAGCCATCTTATCCATAAAGATGGTGATGGTGTAGGTATGGTGTGGGAAAGGTGTGTCCGTACTGCAGAAGAACAAGCATGGGTTAAAGCTGCCCATATCGCTCGCTCTATTTCTGATATCTGTACTTTTGCAGAAATGCGCACGCTATTCCTATTTCAGTTTTGTGGTGAGAAACCAGAATTTTCCACAAAGCTAAGGCAAAATTATGAGCCACTGTTTACAAGCTTAAAGGGCGCGCTACAGGAATTTAACTCCTCAGAATATGAAACTTAACAAAGCGTTTAAGGCAGATTCGCAACGCTGGGCATTTTCGGTTTGCTTTGAATTTAGTGTTTACGGCACAATGGGTTAGGTTAGGTGGTAATGTTGCTCACTACTTAACGCGGCGTTATGTTTCATCTAACCCATTGAAATTAATTTAATTATCCCCATGTGTATTATAAACCCAACGATAGAGTGAAATAACTATGAAAACAACCAGCGATATTCGAGCCCTTGTCAGGGATGGAGCAAACGTAAAAGTTCCAGCAACAAAAACGACATCAGACTTAAGAGCGATTGTAAGAGATGCGAAAGAGGTTGGTACTCAGGTGACAATTTCTGGTGCAAACAAGAAAACAACATCGGACCTCAGAGCTATCGCAAGAGATTATCCTGGTGGTGTAACTTTTGAGTTAGATGCTTAATGCTCTATTCATCACGTATTTGCAAACGTATTAGCACCTGACTTTTAGGTGCTTTTTACTATAAAAACTGTACTGTTTTACAACTGTCTTTCCAGCACATTCAACAACCCGAAGTCAAAAACATAACAAACTGTTCAAGCAGATTCGGCATGCGTGGCATTTTTGGTTTGCAGTGAGTTTAGTGTTTACGGCGTGGTGCAGAAGCTTTTGTATAGCATGCCTCACTACTTAACAGGGCGTTAGGTTTCTTGAGGAGAAATTGAAGTATGATTTTTGTAAAAAGGATGTTGTTTGTTCTTTTGATCTTCTTGCTGATAAGCTCTCTTTGTGTAATTACTTTGGAGTTATTATACAATGGTTTGTCTAGCGGAAATCTTGTTAAAGTATCACCTCTTCTTGCTTTTTTGGGGGCTATTTCTGCTCTTTATATTTGGGCCGCGAATGTGGTTCGGCTGCGGTCAGACGACATTTTGAAAGAAGTGGGGAACATGTATAAAAGGTCTTATGACACTCTTAGTGGTAGCAAAAATAATGAACTCCCTCAGAATGACAGAATGCTTTGGCTAACTTCTGCACGTTTATTATTGTCGGCACAAGACCTTAGCCTAAATTTAACAGAGCCTAGTCATAAAAAAATTCACAAGGAAATTGAAGCATTTTGGCAGTGGAAATTTTACTTGTTGATCTCATCTGAAAAAAACAATTTTCCTGAGAACTACTTTTCTGAGGGTGTGTCTCATTATATTGCGTATTCAAAAGGTAAGAGTGCTCCTATTGCTGTTCCTTCGTTGATTGTTTTATATAAATTTTTCCAATGGAAAGATGACGGTATAGATCGTCTGGATAACTATAGAACTATTACCGAACCTGAATTTGAAAAACTTCAGGGGGTCCCGCCTCAAGTTCTAGAAATAATGCGTAAGTGGGGAGTAAAAACCTAACAATCTGTTTAAGAGGGATTCGCAACGCGTGGCATTTTCACTGTGCGTTGGTTTTAGTGTTTAAGGTGGTATGCGGCAGCATCGGCATTGCGTTGCTCACCCCTTAACAGGGCGTTAGTCGCCAGAAAAAGCTAGCAATCAAAATTATGTTTCTAAGCTCAATTTTTGGCAACTGTTTGTCCGGTTCACAGGTTCATCGACGTTGGTCCCAACTCATTTTCAGCTGTTTTAAGTCCAAGTTTTGCAATTGTCCTTGCGTTTTTTGTTCTTTGTTGCTGACAGAGCAGGGCAATCGAGAATCTGTTTTTGGTCGCAACTCCGCTCGGTGAGTTTGTTGGGTACAAAAGCCGATTTACTCGCTGAAAAGACGTTTTCTCTGGTGTGGTAAGTTCCACGTGGTTCCAGTGACTTTGTTGAAAGTCCGCACTGTGAGATTGGTTTTCCAAAAACGCTTGTTGGTGTTGTCAGTCTGTTTTCTACGACGTTTTATGTTCCAAGTGGTTTCATTGAGTAGGCGCTTTGAAACTACGCCTGACTTGTGTGCATCAAAGCACATAAAGTTTGTTGTTCGCAAAGTTTAGTTCGGCTTAAAATTGTCGCTCGGTGCCTCGCGACTAACAAACTGTTTAAGAGGGATTCGCAACGCGTGGCATTTTTACTATGCGTTGGTTTTAGTGTTTAAGGTGGTATGCGGCAGCTTCGGTATTGCGTTGCTCACACCTTAACAGGGCGTTATAAGCTAGGAAAATAGAATGAATAAGCAAGAAAAATTAAAACTACTCAGGAAGCTTCTGGAAAAATCATCAATAG
>NZ_MDAW01000097.1:0-33416 GCF_002875385.1 Vibrio sp. 10N.222.52.B12
AACCGATTTGAGTCACGACCATATTTTTAATGGTCCATCATATTTAAGGTATTTAAGCAGATCATAAATTATTCCTGGGCTTGCTAGCGGGATGCATGTGCCCCCACCTAATACTCCAGCATTTCCGTAAGAGGTTTGGCTCCCAGGAGTACAACTATCAACTAAAGTTACATTAATCCCTTTTTTTTGCAGCTCTATACTTGTCAGCAATCCAACAATACCTGCCCCTATGACAACTGAATTATTTATCCTTTTTTTCATTTTATTTGTTCGACCATTTTATTAATTAGCTTAATTTTAAGCACCGCGCCTGCGCTGGTAGTCATATTAAGTTAACAACAATCTAACAAAACTGATATCGATGTGAATATAATCTCGAGTAGCATCTCGTAAGTTTCTGATTATTTGTTTTATGTTGCATAATTATGCGACCTGCTGCCTATTTGGAACTAGCGTTGCAGCCTAGACTAGTTGAATTCTTTCAAAGATCCGGCGATCTGATCATTTGTAATGGTTGGAACGGCGTATGACATGGGTAAAGCAAAAAAGAAGATAGCTAACTGGACGGAGTATGAATAAGGCGCTGGGTAAGCGTGGTTCGGTTACATTCGGTATAGCCATTCACTCAGTAGCCGAATTTGAGCCTTTTCCCCAAAAATTCAGCTTATCCGAACTTAACGACTTAGATCGCCAACTCTAAACCACCTCTGTCCAAAAATGAGTTCTATCGAACATAGATATCGAAGAAAAAAATGCCCTTCTTACTCTAGGAGGGGCATTTTTATTTCGTTCTAATACTACTCAATATTGATGACCACCCAGTAGCCAAATTGATGAATCAGAAGTTAATCATTGGGCAATATGGTGACAGGCGTAAAAGATGCTACCTTGTTTCCACCAGCAACGTGACTCGATTGGATAACAGAGCAGAACGGTTCGTAAGATCAATGCCTTATTTTACTTCGTACCTTAATAGTACTTCATTATCCAGTACGACATTAGTTGACCAGATAAAGCTTGCCCCAGTACCACTAAATTTTTCAATAAAGTTCATGTAAGACTTTTTATTGTTTACCCCGATCTCATCTTCTGAGTACGGAGTAGCTTGCGGCCATGAGGTGGCGTCAAAATCTTCACTCATCCAATTATCAGGCGTTTCCCAATGAGCTGCGTAAGCATTCTCGCCACTATCAATCCCTTCAGTCGTACAAGTTTCGGACAAACGTTTACCATCGACTTCACTTAGACAAGTTAAATCATAGATAGGAGCGGTATAAAAGGTTTGTGCTTGCCAGTCAGAGCTCGTAACGGTTCCGTCGCTAAAACTTGCGATAAAACCACCATCTCCTGGGTGATAAGCCTTTCCACGATTATCTTCAGTACCCAGTCCCAAGTTCTCTTCCCAATCGATGACTTTCACTGCGATCGTATAAGGCTTGTTAACTTTAAACTTAACGATGCTAGAGTTAAATGGCGTAAATGGAACGCTGTCTACCGCGATCAGTTGACCGTTGATGTATAGCTCAAAGTAATTATCCGCAAAAATGTAGCCTGTGATTTCTTCTCCGTCGTCATCGATGATCGCAACAGGTACAGAGGCTTTATCGACATCAGTAATACTTTGGGGAGTGATGTTTGCACACTCTTCATAAAGATCGACCGCTTTTGGCGCAGTAGTGAAATGGTTTTTAGCGGGAACAGTCCATACCTTTCCACCGGAATCGGTAATTTCACCAATGCTAGCCACTCGGCTGCGTCCATTTTCACACTCAAATAAGTTAGCTTCTGTTGTCTTTGCAAGACCTTGAGTAATACTTGCAGAACCGTTGTAGTCATTTAGATCGCTCTTTGCGTTTGGAGCAGATGATGGCGTACAACCGACGGTCATTAAGATGACGGATGAAAGGGCGATGGCTTGAGTCTTGGTTATGAGCATTGGGTAGATATCCAGAAACAGGTAGAAGGTTTAAGTGTAGTTTTAACCTGAAAGGGAGCAAGGCGCTTAAAGCTGACAGTCCTAACATCTTGAATATGGTAGTGGATAAACGGTAAACAAACGTAAATGATGCGTAATATTCGGTAAAACCATTGATACCAAAAAGGAGCGTCGATTTTGGACAATGAAGATCAAAAAGCCCTTAACGTTATCGTCAAGAGCGTGATTCACTCAACCCTAAACTACCTTTGACGCACGTAAGTCGTTTTCACTAACGTATCTAAAATAACCTCGCTTTTCGTCACTTTGAAGTTGAGTGGTTGTTCCAAATCACCAAACAAAGGTGCGCTGCCGCCAAGTAGGATAGGGAAGCGCGTGATCACCAGTTCATCGATAAGATCTTCTTTGAGGAAGTTTTGAATCGTTACGCCGCCGTCGATGTAAAGCTCGTTAAAACCTTTTGCATTTAGGTCAGCAAGCACATCTTTTAGTTCGCCTTTTACTAAAAAGACTTTGTCTTCGTAGCCTTGGGGCACTTCCGTCATGGTGTTGCTGAGTACGAACACCGGTTTGCTGTATGGCCAATCGCAATCAAAGCTCAGCACTACATCCAAGGTATTGCGTCCCATCACCAAGCCATCAATGCGTTCCATCAGTGAGAAGAAGCCAGTATCAATGTTGTCAGGGTTTGGTACTGAATGTAGCCAGTCGAGTTTGCCCTGTTTATCTGCGATGTAACCGTCGAGACTGGTTGCAATAAATACGATATTTGCCATGAGTACCTCATCAAAATGGTGATGCTTGAGCCAAGCTAAAGGTTGGTTTAAAATTAATTCTACAGTGTAGAATAATGATGAGTTTATCGGGAATATCAAATGTCTGTCAACGAAAAGAAACGCGGAAGACCGGCCGCCAAGCAGTCACAGCTAAGCGCAGAATGCATCTTAGAATCGGCCAAGCTATTGATGAAAAAGGATGGCAAGGTACCAAGCATTCGCTCGTTAGCGACGCAATTAAATGTGGATCCTATGGCGATCTATCACTACTTCAAAAACAAGAATTCGTTGCTTGAAGCGTTAACCACATCGCTGGTGGAGGAAATTTATCAACCTCAAATGAATGAAGATTGGCAAGGTGAACTCAAAAGCTTGTCTGTTAGCTACATTGCACTTCTACGTGAGTACAACGGGTTGTTGCAAACCATGTTGAGCATGACATCCCATGGCCCAGCTCAAGTGTTTACCGAGCGTTATCGAACCATTGTTCAGCCTTTGGGGTTATCCCCGCAAGTGGAGAAAGACAGTTTGGACTTGCTGGCGGATTACCTACATGGGTTCGCGTTCTCGATCAGTTGTTGTCACGATGCAAGCTTGATTAAGACTGAGATGATGAATGGACCGCTGAAGCTGATCTGTTCCTCGTTGTTGGTATCTCGAACCTAGCTCACATTAACGCGACGTTTTTACTTATAGCGTGAAAGAAATTCCCATAACCAAAGGTTCTAACTAAAAGAGATTAAAGGACTTTTATTTGGCGAATTCGACCTAATATCTTGAATAGGCTTTATCGTATTTGGCGATGGGGACATTTGATTATGTTTGCTGGCGTGATTAGGACGTCAGTTTGAAGATGCATTCAAACACAATAAGGGATAACAATGACTAACGAATATACTCCACCAAAAGTTTGGACAAATGATAACGAAAATGGCGGCCAATGGGCGAGCATCAACCGTCCAGACTCTGGTGCACGACATGAACAAGTGCTTCCAGTTGGTGAGCACCCATTCCAGCTTTACTCCATGGGTACACCAAACGGTCAGAAAGTCACGATCATGTTTGAAGAACTGTTAGCAGCAGGCGTAACAGAAGCAGAATACGACGCATACCTGATCAAGATTGGTGATGGTGATCAGTTTGGTTCTGGTTTTGTGTCGGTAAACCCAAACTCGAAGATCCCTGCACTAGCGGATCATTCTGGTGATGAGCCAGTGAACGTATTCGAATCTGGCAATATCTTGTTCTACCTAGCGGAGAAGTTTGGTCATTTCCTACCAAAAGAAGGCGCGAAGCGTGCTGAGGTAATGAACTGGCTATTCTGGCTACAAGGTTCTGCTCCTTACCTAGGTGGTGGTTTTGGTCACTTCTATGCGTACGCGCCAGAGAAGTTTGAGTACCCAATTAACCGCTTCACGATGGAAACAAAACGTCAGCTAGACGTATTGGATAAGTGCCTTGCGAACAATGAGTTCCTAGGCGGTGATGAGTACAGCATTGCTGATATCGCAACATGGCCATGGTACGGCAACTTAGTATTAGGTCGTGCTTACGATGCGGCTGAGTTCCTAGACGTAGCAAGCTACAAAAACGTTGTGCGTTGGGCGAAAGCGATTGATGCGCGTGAAGGCGTTAAGCGTGGCCGTATTGTGAACCGCGCTTGGGGTGAAGAGTGGGAGCAAGTGGCAGAACGTCATAGCGCAGCAGACATTGATGCGGCGTTGGCGAAGAAGCCTGAATAATTGCCCTTTCTGAATGAGTAAAAAGGAATGCTTCGGCATTCCTTTTTTTGTTTCGTCGAGAGGCGTACGCAAAGTAATAAGTGATCGCCTTGAAATAAAGCTGCGTAACAAAGGATGTCATAGGGCTAAGCCCGTTCTAGTGGTGAGTTAGTATCCCTTGACCAACAACTCATTGCGTTATTTGCCCCAACACCTCTGCGTTTGGGGCTTTTTTCTGTGCCTAGAGTCCAGTTCTCATCATCAATAAACTCAAAATCGGATATAAAAACGAGCGCCATAATGACGCTCGTTTCTTGTTTTCGGCTTGAGGCGCAATTTATACGCGCATTCTCAAGAGCGAACTAAGCAACAGAAGGTTTCTGTGCTGCGTTTTGATACGCCGGTAACTCTGACCTTAAGCCTTTAATCAAGCTCACACACATGACCAATAAGACTAAGGTGAATGGTAAACCCGTTGCGACAACGCCAGATTGCAGTGCTTGCAGTGCCTCTTTACCACCAATCCAAAGCATGACGGCAGCGATAGAGCCTTCAATACATGCCCAGAAAATACGCTGTGGTACTGGTGCATCAATTTTGCCGCCAGCGGTGATGCTATCGATAACCAGCGAGCCAGAGTCTGATGACGTAATAAAGAACACCAAAATCAGAACGATAGACAGGATTGAAATGACTGAACTAAATGGCATGGCGTCGTACACATGGAACAACGTCAGTGAGATATCGGTTAAGCCATTTGCGCCTAATTCACCGACTTTATTGACGACTTGGTCGAGTGCGATACCACCGAATACGGCCATCCAAACTAAGGTTACTGTGGTTGGAATCACGATAACCGCGAAGATAAACTCTCGAACGGTACGTCCTTTCGATACACGTGCGATAAACATGCCCACGAATGGTGACCAAGATACCCACCACGCCCAATAGAAAACAGTCCAACCGTGCATCCATTCAGTGTCTTCACGACCTACAGGGTTACTGAGCGCAAAGATATTCTGTGCGTAAGCGACAGTGGTATCCCAAATGGATGTTGTCGCGGTATCGAAGCTAATGAACATCACGAACGCCAGCAGTGCAAAAGCCACCGCCATGTTGATGTTACTCAGTAGTTTGACACCTCCATCGATACCTCGGATCACAGAAAGTACTGCGATAAAAGTAACGAATGCGATAACAATCATTTGCGTACCAATGCCACCTTCTAAACCAAATACATGGTTAATGCCACTGGTTGCTTGTTGTGCACCTAAACCGAGAGACGTCGCTAGACCAAATAGAGTGGAGAGTACCGCTAGAATATCGATAACGTGACCTAACCAACCCCAAGCGCGGTCCCCAAAGATTGGATAAAACGCTGAGCGCAAAGAAAGTGGTAAACCTTTATTAAAAGCGAAGAAGGCCAGTGAGAGTGCAACAATGGCGTAGATCGCCCAACCGTGGATGCCCCAGTGGAACATGGTTGCGGCCATCGCAAGTGATTTTGCTTCTTCGGTATAAGGCTCTACGTTGAGAGGAGTACCGAACCAATTGGTAAAGTAAGCGGTTGGTTCTGAAACACTCCAGAACAACAGCCCAATACCCATACCGGCAGCAAAAAGCATAGATAACCAAGAAATGGTTGAGTGTTCTGCAATGGCGTCTTTACCGCCGATTCTAATTTTTCCGAGGGGAGAAAAAAGAATCGCGATAGCGAATAAGATGAAGAAGTTTGCTGACCACATAAAGAACGAGTCGAAATCTGAAATGATGCCGTTCTTTAGGCCGTTTAGGGCATCACGAGCAGTCGCAGGGTCAACAATGAGAAGAGAAGCAAGACAAAGAAGAACAAGACCAGCACTAATTCCGAATACTGGGTTGTGGATATCGAATCCCCACTTTTGAACGTTGTCTTGGCCAACCTGATAGTCGGTGGTGTCGATACTATATTTTTTTAGTGCATTATCCATAAATACAACATGTACGCTTTTTAAAAGTGCTGTCCTTTTTCAAGAAAAACACCAAAACCGCCCTCCATTTATTTTGAGTTCAAATTAAAAAATGCGACGAGATAATAATGTTTTATGTAAAAATATGCAAATTTACGCTTTTTTGTCCTTTTATGCGAGTTTTGACCGTGCATTTAGGGTTGAAAAGTTATGAGGTGTAATGTTTCGATGTGTAATCTTTTTGGGTCTTGAGCAGAGAGAGTAAGAGCTAAAAGGACGGGGCTAAGATGGAAAGTTCAGCTCTTTGCTATTAGCGCTTTGGTATTTTGAATGGTGATAAATGTTAGTTGTCTCATATGCTTGACTAGCGTATTCATATGCCGGTTTTGTGTGCAATATTCTACGGACATCTCATTCTTTTCGACAAACATCGAGTAAACGTAACGAATCGTAACAGAGCTGCTGTAACTGAACAGCGTTTCAATATACTCCACTTAGTTTGTAAGCCACAGAAAGCTGCTATGAGAAAAAACACTTTAATCAATGCTACGTTAGCGACTGCTCTGACTGCAGTATCTACTTTTAGTTTTGCTGCACCTACCGTTGTTCCTAATGCTCCGGAGCTTAGCTCACGCGGTTACGTTTTAATGGATTACCACACCGGAACTGTATTGGTAGAAAGAGACGCAGATAAGCGTCTTAACCCCGCAAGTTTGACCAAACTGATGACCGCCTATGTTGCTGGTCAGGAGGTTAAATCAGGCAACATCAGTCTGGATGACGACGTGGTGATCAGCCGAAATGCATGGGCAAAAAACTTCCCAGACTCTTCAAAAATGTTCATTGAAGTGGGTACCTCTGTTTCTTTGTCTGATCTATATCGTGGTTTGATTGTTCAATCGGGTAACGATGCCAGTGTGGCTATCGCAGAACACGTTGCAGGCAGTGAAGCTGGGTTTGTTGGATTGATGAACAGTTGGGCGAATCAGCTTGGTTTATCAAACTCTGCATTTACCAACCCACACGGATTGGACAGTGATGGTTTGTATTCGACACCTCGTGATATTGCGACTCTCGGCCGTGCCATCATTCGTGATTTACCAGATATCTACCCGTTGTACAGCGAGACTTCGTTTACTTACAACGGCATTACCCAATACAACCGTAATGGCTTGCTACGCGATCGCAGCATGAGTGTGGATGGCATGAAAACCGGTTACACCAGTGGCGCAGGTTACAGCCTTGCGACGTCGGCAACTAATGGTGACATGCGTTTGGTCGCGGTTGTAATGGGCGCAAAAAGTCCAAGTGTACGTGAGTCAGAAAGCAAACAACTACTGAGTTATGGCTTCCGTTTCTTTGATACGGTTGTACCAACTGAAGCTGGTAAAGAAGTATCAACAGCGCGCGTTTGGATGGGCAATCAAGATGAATTGAAAGTCGGCGTCGATCGCGATATTTATCTAACGCTACCAAAAGGCGATGTAAATAAGCTGCAAGCGGAAGTTGAATACAACGGCGATTTAATTGCCCCGATTCAAAAAGACCAAGTGGTTGGCAAGGTTTTGTATAAGGTCGACGGTGACGTCGTGAAAGAAGCTGAGCTAGTGGCGTTAGAGCCCGTTGATGAAGGCAGTATCTTCAAACGTCTAATGGATTGGTTTAAGCGCTTGGTCGCGAGCTGGTTCTAAATCTCGATTACACGCAAATTGATTTACTAAGGCGGCCGAAATGGTCGCCTTTTTGTTTTGAGCACTCATTAAGAGAAACATTCAGAACAAAAAAACGGAGTTACGTGTGCGCAAGATTTTATCTTTGGCCTTGGCTTTTTCCCTTACTGGCTGTGTGCTGCCGCAGCATCAACCAGTCGATTCTGGGCAATGTGTTGGTGTTATGTCATCGCAAGATGCTTATGGATACCTCAACCCAAATCACTACACGATGCAGGTACTGGCACTCAAAAAAGAAAAGGATGTCAAAGAGTACATTCGCTATATCGATCCGAAACATCCGGTTTGGGTGAACTGGAAAAATAGCCGTGGTACACGATGGTATACCGTGACGGTTGGGGATTTCAAAACCAAGCAAGACGCTTATAACGCACTGTCTTCGTTGCCAAGCCGCGTTAAGCAATCTTCCCCGTTTGTGCTGACGTTTGGTGAAATGCAACGCAAGCAAGAGACCAGTGTGGTGCGAATGCGTTAATACCTAGGCTTTGATTCGATTAGGGGGTTGCATACAATTCAGAGTCTTTCGATACATCGGTAAGGCTCTTTCTATTTTTCAGAACGCCACTTCTTCAATGTACGCGCAAGATCACTGATCTGACGTGCTTTTCACTTTACTTCAGATCGAGTATTTTCTAGTCTTCGCATCCCACTTTTTCGTTGGAGTCACCATGAAGCAAGAAATGTACACCACCTACGCAAAGCAATACGATTTAGCCGCGCAAGATAACCTGTACAACGCGCATTTTGAGCGTCCAAACACCCTTGAACTAGTCGGTGATGTGGCAGGCAAAAAGGTGCTGGATTTAGGTTGTGGTTCTGGTATTTACGCGCAGCTTCTTCTTGAGTTAGGCGCAAGCTCAGTAACCTGTATCGACGCTGCACAAGAAATGATAGACATCGTAAAAGAAAAGCTTGGTAGCTCGATCACCGCTTACGCGCAAAACTTGGCGTTCGGTTTACCAGAAGAGGCAGACGGGCAGTACGACTTGGTCATTTGTCCGCTGATGGTTCATTACATTGAAGATCTGTATCCCTTGTTTAACGATATTCAGCGAGTACTAAAAGCCGGTGGTCAGTTTGTCTTCTCAACCCACCATCCATTCGCCGATTTTGAATGTTCGGCTTCTGGCAATTACTACGATAAAGAGCTGGTTGAAGGTATGTGGAATACGGTAGGAGAACCAGTTCCTGTGGCATTCTACCGCCGCTCATTGCAAGACATTACCGATGCGATCACGGGCAGTAACATGGCGATGCTGGCGATTTCAGAAGGTAAGGTGAATGAGAAGATTCGTAAAATCTCAGAAGAGCATTATCAACGCCTTTCAACCTTTCCGAATTTCATATTCATTAAGTGCCTAGCGTTAAAATAAAGTGTGTTAGGCGAGTGAGTTAACGTAATAAAAAACGGAAGCCAAATGGCTTCCGTTTTACTTTGTTCTTGCCTAGATTATAGCGCTGCTAGAATGGTTTCTGCTTTGCTCGCTTCGAATGTTTTTGGCTCTTCAACATTCAGCGTGGTTACTACGCCATTTTCAATGATCATTGCGTAACGCTGTGAACGAACACCGCCAAAGCCGCCCGTGTCCATTTCTAGACCAATTGCTTTAGTGAAGCTTGCATCACCGTCACCCAACATGAGTAGCTCAGAAGCATTTTGCGCTTCGCCCCAAGCTTGCATGACAAAGGCATCGTTTACCGATACACAAGCAATAAGATCAACACCTTTCGCTTTCAGTTGGTCTGCTAATACAACGTAGCCAGGTAAGTGAGCTTCAGAACATGTTGGCGTAAATGCACCTGGTACCGCAAACAACACGACTTTCTTGTTGGCAAACAGTTCGGTTACTTCGTGATTTACCATGCCATCCGCAGTCAGTTCGCTAAGCGTTGCGGCAGGTAGTACTTGGCCTTGTTGAATCATCATTTTCTTCCTTATTTGGGTAGCTTTATATAGCTCACTCAGTCTAGCGCCAAAAGTGTTTGCTAACCACAGACGAATTGTAGGGGCATCATGGGCTTCCTAAAAACAAACCGCCTCTGTGGGCGGTTTGTTTATTCTCTACATCGCGTTCAAGTAAGACTTATAAGAGTGAAGGCGAACCGTTGCTGCGCCAATTACATCAATGAAGCCAAACAGGCTGTGTGGTTTATTTGCGGCAATCCACGCTGAGCCAGTTGCACCGATTGGGATGGATTTGCCTTCTGGTTCGAAGATTTCCAAAATCACAGTACGACCATGGCTACTGGTGTTTGCTCCCACGTGCTGACGAACACTTTGCGGCCCTTGCAGAGGAGAGACAGAAGATTCTCCGGTACCCGCAGTAATACTGTGCACGCGCGCACGGAACACTTCACCAGGGTATGCGTCGACGTAAAACTCAGCAAACTGTCCCGCTTCAACGTAACGATAAGTTTGGTCAGGGATGCGCATTTCTAAAAACTTACGTGAGGTGTCGTATATGTGCATGTTACCCACACGGCTGCCGTCAGCGACATTAACAACGGCTACTTGGCCATCATAAGGCGCTCGTACCGTTTTACGCTCTTGCTCAAAGACAGTCTTCTCAAGGTCAGCATGGAGTGATTTTAATGACGCTTTGGCGACGCGTAATTGTGATTCGTAGTATTCCAGATCGCGGCCTTTGAAGATTTCTGGTGAAGTTTCACCACGCACGATGTCACGCTTCAACTGAGCGATGGTCTCTTCTTGCTGCACAATCCCAGCCTTAATCTTCTCGACGTCGGCTTGCGAAGTGGTATCCACTAAGGTGTAAATCACATCGCCTTTCTTGACTCGTTGGTTGTGCTGCACATTGATGTGGTCGATTTGCTCACGAAATAGGGGAGACAACACGGAGTGTGGTGCTTTGACTGTGGATGAGTAAGTGAGATCAACCGGAGCCCACAAACGGGATAGAATCCCCAGCACTACAAGAATGAACGCGCCGCCAGAAATAATCCAAAACGCGCTTTTAAGTGTCCATTTGATCGCGCCAGTAGAGACCAAAATCCACATGATCAAAATGTACGGAATCATTACCTCTTTCATCGGTTATTCCTCCGTTGCTTTTGCTGGCGTTTGGGGTTGTGTTGACAGGCGGCTATTGCGAATAATGCTGCTAAGTGATTGACCAATGTGTTCCCAGTTAGCGAACGCAATGATAAGTGCCAATACCCACCATGCTTTATGGATGAATAAACCACATAGAGACAAAGCAAAAACCAATTGAATGTGAGAACTTTTCTTTTCTTCCGCTCGGTGCACTGCAACTTCATGGATCTGCCATAGCAAATAGATAACAAAAAGGACAAGGGCTATGGTGACAGAGAACAGATACCCGCTGAAGTATTCAGAGTTAAAGATCACCATCATGGTGTCGTTGGGCGTGTTGGTAAATAAACTCATATCAATGTCTTTTGAATTGATCGTACCTATAGGTGCAAGCAAATAAGCACCGCAAAGCATCAGAGCCATGAAGATCGAGAACTTTAATAGCACCATAAAAATCGCAAATATCACGCGACCTATGGCTTTTATGACGTTCATAGTTATACCTTTTGTCGATGTTTGGAGGGTAGAACGTTGAGCGAGTGATGGTTGTTTTATTTGTTTCATCACGTGCGCGAAATTGTATGAAAAAACGCCATAAGTTGAGTTATATGTGATATAAGTTATGGCTATATCACTAGGTAAATTGGCGAGAATACATAAATTATGAAGCACTCAGATTACAGCCTTATGCCGACCTTCGTGGCGATTGTCGAAGAGAAAAGTTACACCAAGGCGGCGCAACGATTGGGCATTAGCCAATCAGCGGTCAGCCAAGCGGTAGTCAGGCTTCGTGAGATGTTTAACGACGCACTGTTTATACGTGAAAGCCACGGTGTGTCACCGACGGCGTATGCTCTGGATATTTACCCAACGCTTGCCAGTGCAGTTGAAAGTATTGCGTATATGTTGCCTGAACATTCTCGATTTGACCCTGCCCAATGTGATAAGCGTTTTGTGATCTCGTCGTTAAGTGTGTTCGGTTTTACCTTGTTACCAGAGTTGTCTGCAATGATTAGTCATACTGCGCCAAAAGCGATGACGCGGATTGAACCACTCTATAGCATGGACTTAACCAACCTTTTGCGAACTCAGCAATGTGATCTTGTGATTGAGGCACAGACTAACTTGCATCCTCATTTACGTTCTCAAGTGTTGATGTCTGATAAGTTGACGGTAACGTGCCGGGCTGACCATCCACGCTTACTAGGCAATACCATTAGCGTGGATGAATATTTAGCAGAAAAGCACGTCACTTTATCTCAACTTGATCAACAAGGAGGGTATTTGACTGGACGTGGGATTAAAGACGAAAAAATATTAGCTCAGCGTGACGTTGCTTGGCAGAGCAGCAGTATTATAGAAATATTGCCGGTGATACAACGTTGCGACTATATCGCCCTTATGCCTCAAATATTGTTAGAACAGTACAAAGAGTTGTATCAATTGAAAGCGTTAGAGATCGACTTTCTAAAAGAGCCTATCGATGTTGCCATGTATTGGCATTCATCTCGTACCAACGATCCAAGTCATAAATGGTTGAGAGAACAATGTGCATTGGCAGCGAAGAAGTTTTCAATAAACTATTAAATTTCGACCGTTTTTCATACTAAACCACATAGCAGACTCTTTACTAACAAACTAGACTATATGCATATCCTCGCACTTAATAAGGACATTTGTGTATATCGCGGGGTTTGCTTTCCGAAGTGTAAGAACCAAGTTTGTCGTGACGTATTCCGTAATGACGATTTGTTTCGTCCTGATTCTTTTCGCTGTGTTGTACTTTAAAGAGCGGCAACGGATCTTTAGTGTCGCCTTAGAAAACTCCATTCAACTTTCTAACCTCCATTCGGACGTCATCAGCCAAGAGTTGCAACGACATGTGGCGTCATTGCAAACCATTCGTGGTCACCAACGTGTTCAAGAAGGGGATATCGACTTTATTGTCGAAGAGCTTAAGTGGCTCAAAAGCATGTCTAAGAAGTCTGTGATCAATACGCTTTTCGTCGATGAGCATTGGAATCTGATTGATTACAAGGGTAGAGCCATAAAAATCGAGTGGCCGGAATTTGTTGGAGATGCTCGATGGAAGAACGGAGGTTATCACATCACAGCGCCGCACGTTGGCTTACTGGTCAAAACGCCCGTTGTTGCCCTTGGTGTACCTGTGTATGACGAAGCGGATAACTGGAAAGGGATTGTTGGTGTTTCTATTTCCGTAGACTACCTTGCGCAGCGTTTGTCGAAAGTGAAGTTAGGCAACAGCAGCTATGCTTGGATCTCTGATAGCACCGGGACAGTGGTTTCTCATCCCGACAGCTCTCTGATTTTGCACGCCAATATTTTTGAAGGTGAACGAGTTGGTTTTGAAGGCTTTGCTGACATTGCGGTGCAAACCAATTGGGAGAATGTTGGACACGGCCACTACTACGACAGAAAGGTCAATGAAGCCAAGATCGTGACTTTCGCTAAAATCGATACTTTGCCCAATTGGACGCTCTTTGTGACCACGGAAGAGTCTGATATTTTCCTCGATATCAATGAGCTACTGGAAGATGTTGCGATTACTTCATCGGTGGTGATTGTTGTTTTCATGCCTATCGTGTTTTATCTCACCAATTCCATCACAAGGCCGATTTTGGATCTGACGTACGATGTCGAAAACGCAGTGAACAATCATTACACCGCGTTTTCTGGCTACGATTCGAAAGATGAAATAGGTCAGCTTTCCAATGCGTTTAAAAACACTTTTGATGAAATCCATCAGCACAATAGAAAGCTAGAGGAAGTGGTCGCACTCAGAACACAAGAGCTCAATACTGCGAACCAAGAGTTGGCGTACTCGGTCAATTTGCTCAATGCAAACAACCACAAGCTCACTTGGTTGGCCATGCATGATCCGCTCACCAACTTATTTAACCGTCGTGCACTGATCACCAAAGTCAACGAGCAGCTTCAAAAGGCACGAGCGCACAGTTGGCCTGTCTCATTGATTTTGCTCGACCTTGACCACTTTAAAGAGGTTAACGACACATTTGGGCATGATGTTGGGGATGACGTACTAAAGCATATTGCTGATTTTCTGGCCCAAACCCCTTTAGAGGAAGGTATGTTGGCACGATGGGGCGGGGAGGAGTTTGTCATCGTCGCTTCCGAGGTATCTTTAGAAAAGGCACTGCAATGGGCACAAAACCGTTTAGAGGCGCTTAAGGATGAAGATTTCAGCCCTGTTTCGAAAGTGACGTTCAGTGCGGGCATTGCCACATTAGGGTTAGAAGACAGTTTTGATGAACTGGTCGCCAGAGCAGACAAGGCGCTCTATGTTGCAAAAAATGCGGGGAGAAACTGTATTAAAACCGAACGAGATACATCGTGAGGTACGTAGTAAAGGTGTATTTCAAACAACAAAATCAGGGCTAGATAGCTAGCCCTGGTTTGTATTTATAATCAGTGATTCGCTAAATAATCAGCGACTTGAGCTCGGTATTTGGCTTTCAGCGCTTCGCTGATGAAGCTCGCATTAATCGCATTGATGGTGAACTGAGCTAGCTCTGGCTTTGTCATCGGGTGTGCATTGCTGACTGCCAAAAAGTTATCCGTCATGTAACCGCCAAAGTAAGCCGGATCATCCGAGTTAATGGTTACCGCGACACCTTTACGCAACAAGTCGACAATGTTGTGCTGTTCCATTTCATCAAACACGCAGAGCTTGATGTTCGACAACGGGCACACCGTGAGAGGCATTTTGCTTTCGATAAGCGCTTCGACCAACGATGCATCTTCAACGCAGCGAACACCATGGTCTACTCGACTGACACTTAGCATCTCTAGTGCGTCAACAATATTCTGCGCTGGACCTTCTTCGCCAGCATGAGCGACCGTCAGCAAGCCCGCTTCTTTTGCCTGTTGAAATGCACGCTTAAACTTCTCTGGCGGATGACCAAGTTCGGAAGAATCCAAGCCAACACCAATGATTTTATCTTTATGTTCTAAGATCGATTGCAGCGTTTCGATCGCGCTTTCTTCAGATAAGTGACGTAAGAAGCAAGCAATGATTTGTGAGGTGATACCGAGCTTTTCTTGTCCGTCTTGCATGGCGCGAAAAATACCATGAATGACAACATCAAATGCAATACCGCGGTCGGTGTGCGTTTGCGGGTCGAAAAAGATTTCAGTATGGATAACGTTGTCGGCTTTGCAGCGTTCTAGATATGCCCAAGTCAAATCGTAAAAGTCTTGCTCTGTACGCAGCGCATTTGCCCCTTGGTAATAGATATCGAGAAAAGATTGTAAATCTTCGAACTCGTAGGCTTTACGCAGTACTTGAGGTGATTCGAATGGGATGTCGATTTGGTTGCGCTTTGCTAGTTCAAACAACAATTCTGGCTCTAGCGAACCTTCTATATGTAAATGTAACTCTACCTTTGGAAGACCTTGAATAAATGCGTTCATAATAAACTCCCACTTTTTCTTATGGTTGTTGTGGATGCAGTTACTCTAAGAATAGGTATAGATTGGAAAAAATCGAACGCTATTACAAAGAGTAAGATCCACAGTGATCTCAACTCTTCGTAATCAGCACTTTAAGGGAGCTGGTAGAGACCCCCAAACCATATCATTGGGGTTATACGAAGCAAACGGTTGCGATTATACGCAAAAAATCGGGGTTGGCTAGCGTTGTTAGAAAACAGATGGGTGATAGTAAAATGGAGAAGAAGGTTAGTCTTTCGGGCGTTGCAGGGGTTATTTCATCGCGGGGTGTTTCGGTCCCAGCACACACCGAGCTGTGAATCGATTATTCAGAGGCTAATTCTGAATGACACCTTGCGAGAAATTTGGTGTTTAATATCGGGTTTCTGTGCGTTGCTCATTGTGAACTGAGAAGGGGTGGCGATACCTTGCACATCGATATTTTTAATAGGTAAGAGTAATGAAAAGAGTATGGAGGGATTTCATTCATTCGTTTAAACATTAAAGATCAAACAATTTATCAAATTCTCTTTGCTCCATAATGTCCTCAATACGTCGGCGTGTTTGTTGTTTTACTGCAGCGGCGTTTTGTTCAGACTCTTTCTTTTCTTGTTCTATTTGTTTTTTACTTTTTCTGGCCATTTGAATACCTTCCTAGTTATTCGCATTACTAATTAATGCATCAAAATAGACTTATTTGATACTAAAACTTCCTAACTTTGAACCTGAGTCACACAGTATTTCACCTGAGTAGCTCTTCTCACAGTATTTAAAATCAATGAGATAACAAGTTGATTGAAGCTTTGGCAGTATATGGCGCCTTAAAATGTCACCGTTAAGTTGATGTATTTTGGCGTTCCAAGAAATGTCGGGTTGTTTTAAACGGAATTCAATTTCTAACATCTATTCTCCTGTTTCTTTGTGATTTTTTCTTTATTTGATAATTGATACCAGTGTCGTTGACGACCAGTTCTTCTAGACATAATTTTTCCTAATTTTAAGTAAGTGATATACCAACGATTACAATAGTGTTCTAACGATAGATACAGTGTGCTAATGATGGATATCATGTCCGCAACCCATTTATTTTAGGCAGCAGAAAACCGAGCAAATTTTATTGAATATTGCTGAGTGTTAAGTGTGAGGAATTTTTGAAGGGGGAGGAGAGTTTGGTGCAGCAAGGAGATGCTGCACCAAGAAAAGCTATCTTATAGAGGAGTAACTTCAGTCGCTTGAGGACCTTTTTTACCATCTTCTACATTGAAGCTTACTTTCTGACCTTCAGTCAAAGTTTTGAAACCGTCAGCAACGATAGCGTTGAAGTGTACGAATACATCTTGGCCGCCGTTGTCTTGAGATAGGAAACCAAAACCTTTAGTTTCGTTAAACCATTTTACTGAACCAGTTACTTTAGACATAAAAACCTCTGAATTTAAACAATAATATACGAGTTTTAGTGGATCTTTTTTAAGCTATTGAATGTGCAATCAAGAGGAAGTTTTACGCAGGTGTCTGAATTGAGGGATTCAAGAATTTACTGAGAGGGAACTTAAACTAAATGTAGCATTAACAGCTCTCTTCTAAGAGCCAGCCGTCACTATACAGCGTGTTTGAAAAATAGCTACCATTATTTTGAATTTATTTTTGTTCGAAAAAATCGATGGAGTAGAACAACTTCATCCACTCATGATTTTCTCCCGCCCTTTCTACAATGGAACCATACCAATAAGGGAGGCAAGATTATGAGTACATTGAGAGAGATTCGTCAGGTTATTCGTTCACACGCAACCGCGGATGGTGATGGTGTAAAGATTCGTCGAGTTGCCGGATTCAACAACGCCAGCTTTTCTCCTTTCTTGATGGTGGATGAACTGAAGTCTGATCAGCAAGCGGATTATATTGGTGGCTTTCCTCCACATCCTCACCGTGGCATAGAAACGCTAACGTACATGATGAAGGGCCATTTCCAGCATCGCGACCATATGGACAATGTTGGTGAACTTCGTTCCGGTGGAGCCCAATGGATGGCCGCAGGGCGTGGCGTTATTCATAGTGAAATGCCAATCATGCAAGATGGCGCTTTGCATGGATTTCAGATTTGGATTAACCAGCCAGCGCGCAACAAAATGACGCCAGCGCAATACCATGACTTTCAACCTGAAACGATCACTGAGTATCACCAGGAAACACAAGGTTTGGTGAGAGTGTTGTCCGGCGATCTGAATATAAATGGTGAAGTGATTCGAGGTCCACTGGATAAAACGGGTGTGCCCGTTACGGTTGCTGATTGGCGTTCTGCCTCCGGGGACTGTTTAAATCTTATAACACCCTCGCATCACAACATGATGGTGTATGCCTACAAAGGCAATGTAAGTCTTGGTGACCGTGTTGTTAAGCAGGGGGAAATGGCCTTGCTGTCTCAAGGTGATACGGCTGAGTTAAACGCGAATGAGGCTAGCGGTGCGCTTATCTTCATCGGTGAGCCGATTGATGAATCAGTTGTACACTATGGTCCTTTTGTAATGAACAGCATCGAAGAAATCGAACAAGCGATTCAAGATTACAACGCAGGTTTATTTGAGACTTATTAAACCGTTAGGAAAACATGCTGTTTGGCTGCACAGCAAGATGGAAAAAGCGCACAATGATTTGGAACTCCCTTATTGAGTTCAACTGCAAGCAAAGACGATATCCACAGCCATCGAATTTGCAACAGCCACGCCTAGTCGGTGTGGCTTTTTTTATCTGTTTAGTTTTTGATTCGTGCTACCTAGTTCCTAATTTTGTTCCAGCGTTCAATGGCGTGTTGACCAAATTCAATGCCAAGCTCATAAGCTTTACGTAGTGGCTCTGGAGAGCGACTTAAGCGCTTAAGTTTAAAACCTTCCGGAGGGCAAATCTGGATGATCTCAACACCTGCTGGTGGATTCTCTATTAATTCCAAAGACTGGTTATAACGAACGTGGCGAGTGAGCATTGGCTTGACCAACGCAGGGTGATCTTTCAATAGACGCGCGGTGAGTTTTTCAAACTTTGGTTTGGATTTTCGATAACTTACAGGTCTGCTCCGTAAGACCATGATTTTGGTTGCCCCGCGCTTGATGGCTTCTGCGACAGGAATAGCGTCGGCGACCCCACCATCGACATATTTTATTCCTTTCAACGCGACACCGTTGCGATACAAAATAGGTAATGCGCTGCTTGCCTTCATTGTTTCCGCGAGCATATCAATTGTCGGGGTTAAGTACTCTGCTTGTCCGTTGTCTTGGCGAGTGACACCTAAAAAGAAAGGGCGAGCATCAGCAGACAGTACCGCTCTGTCTATATCGAGCTCTTTGAGTGTGATTTCCCACATCCAATCTAAATCCATCATGTCTCCGCCACGCACAAGCTGCGTTGGAGAGATAAATTCATTACGTAGGCTGTAATCGAGATAAATTTTAAGGTTTCGCCCCGGCATATTTGCAAGGTAAGCCGCTAGATTGCTTGCTCCCGCAGATACACCCCAAAAGCTATCAAAGGGTGAGAAGTTATTAGCCATGAAGTGATCGAGTATGCCGCAGGAAAATACGCCGCGCATTGCGCCGCCTTCTACGATGAGAGCGCGAGAGCCAACTTGTTCCATCCTTGCCATCCGTTTTGATTGTTATGATTTGGGATATCAGGCTTCTAGAGTAACGGATCTAATTCATATACCCAAATCGCCCTTAGGCCAAGCGTTGTTGGCTCGTGAACCTCTGCCTTATCTTGGATACTTCTGTGTTAGCTTGATGAACTTTTAATTTATGTTATAACATAACAATTATTATAAAATATATTGGGTGGCATAAATGTTTTGTGAGGTGGGTAATGGGCGATATCGACGCGGTTATTAAGCATGTAGAGAAAATCTGTAAAGCTCGAGGCAAGCAACTGACATCAAAAAGGAAGCTCGTCTTAAAAGCACTGGTTCATTCTAACAAAGCGTTGTCAGCGTATGAGTTGATGGACTATTGCAAAACGCATTTTGATCAAAATATTCAGGCCATGTCGGTTTATCGTATTTTGGATTTCCTTGAAAGTGAACATTTGGCGCACAAGCTAAAGGTCTCTAATAAGTACATTGTCTGTTCTCATATCCTGTGCGACCACGAACATGGTATCCCTCAATTTCTGATTTGCTCTAAATGCGACAAAATCAGCGAGCAAACCATCGATCCTGCCATGATTACTGGCCTTCAATCGAATGCGCGACAAGAAGGTTTTACGGTTATCAGCCCTCAATTGGAAATCAGTTGTGTCTGCGACGATTGTGTCAAATAGAGGTGTGAGCTCACTCTACCTACCATGAGCGCACAAAACTCACTTTGTGCGTCATTCATTTTTCATCCCTAACAAAAAGGAACCGGCGAAACATCATGCCTGCAACGCTGATTAAGAATGCCCGTGTGGTAAATGAAGGAACGATTACAGAAACAGATTTGCGGATTGTCGATCAGCGAATTGAAACCATAGAAAAGGATATTATGGCTCGCCCAGATGATGCAGTTATTGATGCGAAAGGCTGTTATTTGATCCCAGGAATGATTGATGACCAAGTGCATTTTCGTGAGCCAGGCTTAACCCATAAAGGCTCGATAGCGACAGAATCTCGTGCAGCGGTCGCGGGCGGTATTACCAGTTACATGGAAATGCCGAACGTAAACCCAGCGACAACCACAATTGATGCATTAGAGCGGAAGTTTGCAATTGCCGAGAACAACTCACTTGCAAATTACTCGTTTTACCTCGGTGCGACAGAAGACAATCTGGACCAAATTAAGTTGCTCGACCCAAGTAAGCATTGTGGCGTAAAAGTCTTTATGGGGGCTTCAACAGGGGATTTATTAGTTGAAGCGCCGCAAGCTTTGGACGCGATTTTCCGTGATTCGCCTGTGTTAATTGTCATCCATTGTGAAAGCGGCCCTAACATTGCTCAAAACAAGCAAAGGTTGCTGCAAAAAAAGTCGGAACTCACAATAGAAGATCACCCAGTGTTACGTGATGACGAAGCTTGCTATGCCTCCTCTTCTTACGCGGTTGAGTTAGCGAGAAAACACCATAGCCAACTGCATGTTTTACACATTACCACCGCCAAAGAACTTGCCTTGTTTGAGGCTGGCTCCATTCAAAATAAGAACATCACAGCAGAAGCTTGTGTTCACCACCTCTGGTTTAGCAATGAGGATTATGCGGAGCAGCGTGGTAACCAAATTAAATGTAACCCAGCAGTGAAATACCCAAGCGATCGTGAAGCGCTTCTAAAGGCATTAAGCACAGGCCAAATTGACATTATAGTGACCGACCACGCGCCTCATACATGGGAAGAAAAGCAAGTCCCTTACGACCAAGCACCTGCTGGCTTACCTTTGGTACAGCACGCACTACTGACGCTGTTTGATCAAGTGAGTCGTGGCCACATGACGATGGAGCAATTGGTAAAGAAAACCGCTCACAACCCTGCGATTCGTTATGGTGTTCAAGAGCGCGGTTTTATTCGCGAAGGCTACTTTGCTGATTTGGTTCTTGTTGATGCAGCAGCACCAACGCCGGTGACGAACGACAACAGCTTGTATCACTGCGGATGGTCACCGTTTGCTGGTCATACGTTCTCATCACAAATCAAAACAACGTGGGTGAACGGCGGTGTGGTTTATGCCAACCAACGAGTGATTGAACCAAAGGAATATGGCATGCGACTGTCATTTGAACGTCGGTGCTAGGTTTATCTCTGGGCTGATTTTTGACCTTCATTTTTGAAAGCTTATTTGTACTCCCTGTTTTTTAAACCTGATTTGTAGAAGCTGTAATACTTGAAGTTAGACGTTGTAGTTTGAGTGTTTAATAAGACGCCGAATAAAGAGAAATCAATATGTTAAGAAGAAATCCAACAGGTCACATGCCGGAAGTGTCGGAAAATGCATTCATCGATCCGACTGCTATTATCTGTGGCAAAGTGATCATTGAAGATAACGTTTTTATTGGTCCTTATGCGGTGATTCGGGCTGATGAAGTCAATGAACAAGGCGATATGGAAGCCATCGTGATTAAGCGTGATACCAATATTCAAGACGGTGTGGTTATTCACTCGAAAGCGGGCGCTGCCGTGACCATTGGCGAGCGTTCTTCTATTGCACACCGTTCCATTATTCATGGGCCTTGTGAAGTGAGTGACGATGTTTTTATCGGCTTCAACTCGGTCGTTTTTAACGCCGTGATTGGCGCAGGTTGCGTGATTCGTCATAACTGTGTGGTGGATGGTCTAGACTTGCCAGAGCATTTCCATGTACCACCGATGACCAATATCGGTGCTGATTTTGACTTGAATAGCATCTCGAAAGTGCCACCAGAATATTCGGCGTTTTCGGAGTCTGTTGTATCTGCCAACCATGAGTTGGTTCAAGGTTATAGGAGAATCGCCAATGAGCTCTGATAATCAACCTATTTTAGGGGTTCCAACCAACATTATTACTGGTTTTCTCGGAGTGGGAAAAACTTCGGCGATTCTGAATTTAATGGCGAATAAGCCAGCGAATGAACGCTGGGCGGTATTGGTGAATGAGTTTGGCGAAATCGGTGTGGATGGCAGCTTGGTTCAAGGCCAGCACAGTGGGCAGCAACAAGTTTTCATCCGTGAAGTCCCAGGTGGTTGCATGTGCTGCGCTGCCGGTTTGCCAATGCAAATCGCGCTAAACCAACTGCTTAATGAAGCGAAGCCAGACCGCCTGCTGATTGAGCCAACTGGGCTTGGTCATCCAAAAGAAGTATTGCAAGTACTGTCGACGCAGCATTACCGAACCATATTATCATTGCAAAAGAACATTACGTTGGTGGATGCGCGTAAGCTTTCTGATGCTCGTTACACCGACCATGAGACCTTTAACCAACAAATTGCCATTGCCGATACCGTGGTGGGTAACAAACTCGATCTGTATCAAGAGGGCGATTCGGAAAAACTAAAGGCGTATGTTGAAAATGTTGGTCGTCCGAACACGAAGGTGATTTTTGCGCAGCATGGTGTGATTCCATTTGCCGAGTTCGAAGGGAATACCACTATTCATGAGAATCCTCCTCATCATCACCATCATCATGCGAATGAAAAGCCATTGGTTTCTGAGATGCCCATGCCAGAGAGTGGCTTGCTGAAAGCGATGAATGAAGGTGAAGGCTTTCAAAGCGTTGGTTGGCGATTCTCTCCTGAGAAAGTGTTTGATCGCCAGCAGCTCATCGTATTATTGGTTGATCTACAAGTAGAACGTATGAAAGCGGTCTTCATCACCAATAGCGGCATTTTTGGTTACAACCTTACTCCTGATGGTTTAACGGAAGTGGAACTGGATGACTGTGCAGAAAGCCGAATCGAATTGATTGCCGATAGGATTGATGAGCAATTTGAAGACAAGCTTCTCGCCTGCGAAATGCGATAGAATCACATAACTTGGGCGTTAAACCTGATAGGGTTCAACGCTCTTCTTTGTTTTTCCTCTCTTCTTCCTTTTTCTCTTTTTCTAACGATCTATCCTGACTTTTCAAAAATGCCTTTCTCTGCAATTCATGCGGCTCATCGGGCAATGTGCTTTCAACATCATTTATTTTCCGTATTGACATTGTTTGATTGTCAAACTAAATTGAAATCAAATAATTTGATAATCAAACTAAAATTGAAAGGTAAGTGTCGCAATGGCTGTATCGCAACATTCACATGATTTCGTTTCTCACAACCAAAAGGGTGAAAAACGCACGCTCTACGTATTGATTCTAACCGTGACCACTATGGTGGTGGAGATTGCTGCCGGAACCATGTTTGGTTCAATGGCATTGCTGGCAGATGGTTGGCACATGGGCACACACGCAGCGGCATTTTGTATTACTCTCTTTGCTTACCGCTACGCGGAACAAAATGCGCACAATGACCGCTTCTCATTTGGTACGGGTAAAGTCAGTGTACTTGGCGGTTTTACCAGTGCGATTGCGTTGGGGATTGTGGCATTGATGATGATGGTCGAATCGATTCATCGTCTCTTTAATCCAGAGAGTATCCAATTCAACGAGGCGATCATGGTGGCGGTGATTGGTTTAGTGGTAAACCTTGCAAGCATGCTGCTTCTGCAAGATCACCATCATCATGGGCATGACCATCATGATCACCACGGACACGATCACGAACATCATCACGACCACAACTTAACCGCTGCGTATTTCCACGTGCTAGCGGATACATTGACGTCTTTGTTGGCGATTGTGGCGCTGATTGTCGGTAAGTTTTACGGTTGGGTTTGGTTAGATGCCATGATGGGTATTGTTGGTGCTGTTGTGATTGGTAAATGGACGTTGGGCTTGATGAAGCAAACCGCGCCAGTACTTTTGGATGAGAGTATCGATAAGAACTATCGTAAAGAGATAAGAAAGTCTTTAGATCCGTATGCGGAGGTTGTCGACTTACATATCTGGAAAGTCAGTGGCCATCATTATTCTGCGGCGATTGCATTGAAGAATAAGAGTGATAAAACACTGGATGAATTTAAGCAAATACTGGCTAAGTTTGATAAGATTCATCATCTTACTTTGGAAGTTCAAACGACTGAGTGATGCGCGAATTAGAAAAGCTGAATCAAACGCTTACCGAGTTTTATGACAAAATGTCTTCTTGGGAGCAATCTGTAGTGAAAGGCACTGGTTATTCACTGGCTCAAATCCACACGATTGAAGTGTTGGGTGGGCATGGTGCACTGCGTATGAAAGAACTGGCGGAGAAGCTAGGGATTACGACCGGTACATTGACGGTTCAAATTGAAAAACTAGTGAAGGCGGAGTTGATTGAACGTTGTCCTCATCCAGAAGACCGCCGTGCTATTGTCGTGAAGTTAACACCAAGTGGCGAAGAAATTCACCACCACCACAATCAGCTGCATCTAGATTTGGTTCAGGACTTAACGCGTAATATCGACCCCGAGCATCAAGCCATTCTGTTTGCGTGCTTGCAGAAAATGAACAGAGAGTTTTGATTAGGCTTTTCGTTTCCTAACACAAACCCTGAACACCAAATTACAAAAAGTAGAGCACCGAAGTGCTCTACTTTTTTGTAAGCTCGATAGAATTTGTTCGATTGGCAGTTGTGTAAATGCGTACGTCACGCCAACACAGAATGCAGAACCGGTAATACCGATTCCAACAGTTGTTGCGAGTAAGAGAAGCGTAATTTTAGGCATTAGAGGCTAAACTCCTTTTTGAAGGTAGGGTACATCACCCCATTTGCTTCTTGATAAGTTTTAAAACCATAACCGAATGCTAGTGCTGCCATAACAATGGCAAATGCTGCAATATTTCTTCCTTTCATCCCTAAACTCTCAACTGTTGGAGGCAAAGTGACAACCACTCTGCCCATTGCGTTTCTATCGTTTATTGATCTTGGATGCTCAATTATTGGTTAAAGCACACGAACAGAACCCACGCTGTTGCCAGCACAAGTAGTGGTGTGAATACTTTTTGAATTGATGCACCATCGGTCAAATCGTAAATCACGATCGACTCTTTATAGAATGCGCGTTTGAATGAACTAAAGCTGATTTCATTTTTTACATCAGATTGCTCGTAGCGTTGACGCGCAGAGTCTGCCATTTGAGATTCAAGATCTTGCATCTCATATTCTTTGTTAAAAAATGCATCCCACGCCGAAATGCGAGCAATAGCTTTTGGTGAGCGATTGCCCTTTAGTTTTTCTAGACGCTTAGCGTATGCAGCTTGATATTTATCCACGATAAATTCCTACATGAATAGACTGTTATGCAGAACACAGCTTGAGATGTTCTGCTCAGTGGTTGTAAAAGCAAAAAATGGGAAATTAAAGGTGTACTTTCACATATAAAGATTGGGATTAATCGGTATGCAGCATCTGATTGTTAAAGAGCGAAAGAAATGTCATCCCTTGTGTTGCGGATAATATGGGCTGCTCTTGGATGCGACAAACAAAAATAATTGGTCAAAATAACAAGCAATCTTTGTTGCGGAATTGTCCGATCTAAGCGTAGTTAGCTGCTGAAAACGTTGAAATGTTATGCCTGATAAGGGGTTGAGAGGAATTTTAAGGTAAAAGGTTTTTAAGCACTTGTAACTGATAAAACTCATAACTGCTAATTATTAATACCATCAAAAACGTTATTCTTTTTCTCGTTGGAGTGGTTATAAAAGATTGGGAATTTTGATTTTCTCATGCAATCCGCCGCAGTCTTTACTCCTTCTTTCACTCAATCCGTGGTATTTCCCCCCATGGATGATACTCGGATTGAGTGGTTTTTTTTGTAAAGAGAGAAAGAACAGAGTTATGGAACAACAGCAGTTTAGAACCTTGAAGCGCCACCTAAATAACTTAACGTTATCGCAATTAAATGAAATTGATAGGCTGATTAAAAACGCAAATAGACAGCAAGGAGCGGTAGATCTGAGCGAAGAAGAGCGCCAATTTATCCATGGTTTGTTTACCAAAGAAACATCAACGCCTTCTTATTCATAGCTTGTCACTGCTGGCGGTTTATTCGCTAGCGTCATCGTCTTTTTTAGCCTGCACAATCAAGCTCGCTAACTGCGCAAAGCCAAATCCACCATATTCAGAAGTCAGATAGGTCGGCTGATGCGTTAAGCTGTCTAATAACGGGCGAATATTCTTTACGCCGAAAGTCACGGGTAACCATTCAAACATCCCTTCATCATTTAATGAATCTCCTACGTACGTCACTCGATTCAAATTGGGTAACGTCCCCTGATTAAATTGCTTAATGTAGGCTTCGCTGCTGCTTCGTTTGCTGTGGCTTCCTATCCAAGCATTGATATGAATGGAGCTTAGGGTCGCGTTGACTGGGTTAGATTCTACGTTAAGATGCAAAATACGGTTGAGGATCTCCATCGTAATTGAAGCCGCGACAGGGGAACGATCTTGGGCAATGTTGACCGCTACATCGCAGAACCGAAAGCTCTGATCTTGGCTTAACTCAACTTCAGAATACTCCGTCAAAATGCCCTTTATAGTTTCTTGCAATGTGCGTTGTTCTTTTCGCATCACTTCCGCTGGGCGCGCAAAGGTAGTTCTGAATCCTGCGGCGTCTTTTCTCATCCAAAAAGCGCCGTTTTCACCTATGATCCCATGCAGCGGCCACATCTTTGCCATTTGGTCACACCAACCAGCACATGCGCCTGTTACAGCGACCACTTCTACACCCACGCGCTCTAGCTCTGCGAGCGCAATTAAAGTGTCTGGCGGCAGCTTTCCTTGCCAAGTTAATGTGTCGTCTACGTCGGTCAACAACCATTCAATGTTTCTCAGATACTCTGTATTGAGCTCTGATAGTGGACTAGGCATTCACCACTCCTCGTTGTGTCTGTTTGTCATCTATCGTACTTTTAACTGGCGTTGATAATGCCGCTTTGAGTGAGCAATCAATGCGCTTTTCGGTATTGGCATTAAATAAGTGAAGGTGCTTGGGTTTGATATCTAAACCGAGTTTGTCCCCGATTTGAATCGGCGTATGTCCCTCAACTCGAACAACCAGCTTTTGTGAATCACCGCCTTCTGTGCGGCAGTAAAGCAACAAATCAGCACCGAGCGATTCAATCAATTCCACTTCTACTTGCAACCATGGTTTATCTTGGTTGATTTGTAAATGCTCCGGACGAAGACCTAGTTTTACTACCCCCAAATCCAAGTTTGTTGTGGATGTAGGAAGCAGTGCGTCACCAATAGTAATGCCGTCGACGGTAGCATTGGCATCCAAGATGTTCATGGATGGTGAACCAATAAAGGTCGCGACAAACAGAGAAGCAGGGTTGTCGTATATCTCTAGCGGTGTACCCACTTGTTCTACATTGCCTTTGTTGAGCACCACGAGTTTGTCCGCGAGTGTCATGGCTTCTACTTGGTCGTGGGTAACGTAGACCGATGTAGTTCCGAGGCGATGTTGCAGCTTCTTAATTTCCAAACGCATTTGAACACGCAATTTGGCGTCTAAGTTAGATAGAGGCTCATCAAACAAGAACACCTTTGGTTCACGTACAATTGCACGCCCCATCGCGACACGCTGACGTTGCCCGCCAGATAATTGCCCCGGTTTTCGGTCGAGTAGATGATCCAACTCCAGCATCTTTGCTGCTTCGTGAACCAATCGCTCGATTTCCGCTTTTGGTGTTTTACGGTTGCGCAGCCCATAAGCCATGTTGTTGTACACCGTCATGTGTGGGTACAAGGCGTAGTTCTGGAATACCATAGCAATGTCGCGTTCACCCGGTTCGAGATCGTTGACGACTGTGGTGTCGATCTTGAGCTCACCAGAGCTGATTTCTTCTAGACCCGCAATCATGCGAAGTAAGGTGGATTTACCGCAGCCACTTGGGCCAACCAGCACGACCATTTCGCCGTCGCAGATATCAAGATTGAGTTTTTGGATCGCCTGATAGCCGTTCGGATAACATTTAGCGATATTAGAAAGAGTTAACGTGGACATTTATTTCTCCGAATCTACCAGACCTTTAACAAAGGCTTTTTGCATTGCAATTACCACAATCACGGGTGGCAACATGGCGATAATGGTGGTGGCCATAATTTTGTTCCATTCCACAACACCATCAACTACTCCAAGCATCTGTTTAATGCCCATCACGATGGTGTAGTACTGCACGTCAGTGGTGATCAGCAGTGGCCATAGATATTGGTTCCAGCCGTAAATGAAAGTGATGACGAACAGTGCGGCGATGTTGGTACGCGACAGAGGCAACAAGATATCGAAGAAGAACTTGATTGGTCCTGCGCCATCAATGCGTGCTGCTTCCACTAACTCATTCGGTACCGTTAAAAAGAACTGACGGAACAAGAAAGTAGCGGTCGCACTGGCAATCAGCGGAATGGTTAAGCCGTAAAATGAGTTGAGCATGTTGAGGTTCGTAATCACCTCAAACGTCGGCATGATGCGAACTTCAACGGGTAACATCAGCGTGAAGAAAATCATCCAGAACGCCAGCATTCGCCCCGGAAAACGGAAGAACACCACTGCATACGCTGACATGATGGAAATGCTCAACTTACCGATGGTAATGCACATCGCCATAATGAAAGAGTTCAGCAGCATGCTGCCAATCGGCAAAGTATTGTTGTTGTACTGAGTGTCGTTACTCAACAAGTCAGTAAATACACTAAAACCCAAATCTCCAAACCAAAGTGGAGTGCCAGTAGCGAATGCGCTGTTTTCATGGGTAGTGGCTACGATTGCAATCCAAACCGGAAGCGCAATCGAAATGATGCCAAGAATCAAAATGACATGGCAAAACAGATTAAAAAACGGTCTTCTTTCTACCATCAGTACGCCACCTTCTTCTCAACATACTTAAATTGAATCACAGTCAGGGAAGCAACCAAGATCATCAGGATCACGGACTGCGCGGCCGATGAACCTAAATCCAGCCCGATAAAGCCATCGTTGTAGACTTTGTAAACCAAGGTCGAGGTGCTGTTACTCGGACCGCCTTGTGTCATCGCGTGGATGATGGCGAACGTATCAAAGAACGCATAAACAAAGTTCACGACCAACAAGAAAAAGCTGGTTGGTGAAATCAGCGGGAAGCTAATGGTGATAAAGCGTTTGATCGGGCCGCTACCATCAATGGCTGCGGCTTCGTGCAAAGATTTCGGCACGGATTGAAGTGCCGCTAAGAAGAACAGAAAGTTGTAGCTGATTTGCTTCCACGTCGAGGTGATGATCACCATCCACATCGCATGGGTCCCGTTGAGCGTTGGGTTCCAGTCTACGCCAAACAGGTTCAACAATTCGGTCATCACACCGATGGTTGGATCGAATAAAAATAGCCATAACGAACCTGCGACAACCGGAGCGACCGCATAAGGCCAAATCAAGAAGGTGCGATACATGGTCGCGCCACGGATGATTTGTTCGGCGAAAGCGGAAAGAACAAGTGCGCTGACCAACGCGAGCACCGCAACGCTGATGCTAAATTGCAGCGTGGTCATTAATGAATCTAAGTAAAGGGGATCATGGATGAGCTTTTCAAAGTTCTCCAAGCCCACAAACTCACGGCTCATGCCGAAAGCATCTTCAAGTTGAGAAGATTGGAAAATGGCTTGTCCTGCCGGCCAGATGAAGAACACCAAGGTGATCACCAACTGAGGTGCGATCAGAGCAACCGGAAGCCATTTGTGTTTAAAAACAACAGGTGAGGACATACAAATACCAAAGTAAAACAGGCAAGGTGTGTGAACGAATTCCCCACCCAAGATGGGCGGGGAGAGTGCGTATCTGAGCGGTTATTCGAATAAGACTCAGCGCATCATTGTTCGTTATAAATGTTCGTTACTTCTGTGTGCGCTCAAAGCGACGTAGCTGCTCGTCACCACGACGAACTGCATTGTTTAGCGCAGCTTGTGCCGTTGCTTTGCCTGCCCACACTGCTTCTAGCTCTTCATTGATGATGTCGCGTGTTTGCAGGAAGTTACCAAAGCGAATGCCTTTCGAGTTTTCTGTCGGCTCGGTTGACGTCATTTGTAGAACCGCTGTATCAGTGCCAGGGTTCTTAGCGTAGAAGCCTTGTTCTTTCGTTAGCTCGTAAGCCGCTTTAGTGATTGGTAGGTAACCTGTGAACTGGTGCCAATCTGCTTGGACTTCTGCACTAGAAAGGTAAGAGAAGAACTTCGCCACGCCTTTGTATTCCTCGCTTGAATGACCACGAAGTACCCAAAGTGATGCACCGCCGATGATGGTGTTTTGTGGCTTCGCGACAATCTCTGAATCATAAGGCAGTTGCGCTACGCCGATATCAACGTCTTTCATGTTCTCTTTAATGCCAGCCAGACCTGCTGACGAACCCATAGTCATGGCACACTCTTGGGTGTAGAACAGTGGCATACCATCAGATTGGCGACCGCCGTACTTAAAGATGCCTTCTTTCGACCATTTACCCATTTGGTCAATGTGACGAACAAATGCTGAATCATTGAATTTAAACTCAGTGTCTAAGCCAGCAAAGCCGTTGTTGTTATTGGCAACAGGAACATTGTTACGCGCACCAAAGTTTTCGATTTGCGTCCATGATTGCCACGTTGTGCTGAAACCACACTTCGCACTAGATGCCAGCAGCTTACGAGAAACTTCTTCCATCTCTTTCCATGTCTTTGGTGGGTTTGCTACGCCTGCTTTTGCGAACATGTCTTTGTTGTAGTAAAGCACTGGCGTAGAGCTATTAAATGGCAGGGAAAGCATGTTGCCTTCGTTTGTGGTGTAGTAACCCGTTACGGCTGAAAGGTAATCATCAGAGTTGAACGACTCTTTGGTGTCTTCCATCAATTGATAAACAGGATAAATCGCTTTGTCTGCGCCCGTCATGGTCGCCGTACCCACTTCGAATACTTGTACAATCGCTGGCTGTTCTTTTGCTCGGAACGCCGCGATAGCACTGGTCATGGTTTCTGCGTAGCTGCCTTTGTAAACCGGTTTGATCTCGTATTCTGATTGGCTTGCGTTAAAGTCTGCCGCAATTTCATTAACCTTGTTACCTAGCGCGCCGCCCATCGCGTGCCACCACTCAACCTCTGTTTTTGCTTGTGCTTGCGTGCTGATGAATGCCGCTGCAACTGCAAGTCCGGCGAGGTGTTTAATAGCCATAATGATTCCTTTTCATTGGATGATTTGAACAGGTGTTTCCTTGCGAATGTTCATTTTGATTATGAATCCGCTCCAAAAAATTCAAATGAACATTAAATGAGCCAAATGACGTTCTAGTTACAAAAAAATGAACTTATTTGAACATTACTTTCGTCACTATTTTGTAATCAAAGCGTCATTGAGGGTTGAGATAGTTCATTTGAAAACAAATGAAAAAGACGGAATAAAAAATGAAAATAACAGCACACCGCGGCTTATCCAGTTTGGCTCCAGAAAACACTTTATCGGCAATACAACGCGCCATTGAATTTGGTTGCGAATGGATTGAAATCGACGTTCAACTTAGTGCGGACAACATTCCTGTCGTCATCCATGACAAAACGGTCAACCGCTGCACGAATGGTCGAGGTAAAGTCAAAGATCTGACTTGGCAGGAGCTGAGAACACTCGACGCAGGCTTGTGGTTCGGTGATGACTTCGCAGGCGAACCTATCCCTAGTTTAGAAGAGACGCTTGAGCTCACTTCAAGAGCGGGTGTGAAGTTTAATATTGAATTGAAGGTTTACTCTGGTGACGAAATCGACCTGTTGTGCGAAAAGGTTGCGCAGGTGATTGAGCATTTGGGTGTAGAAGCGGACGCGATTCTGTTTTCTAGCTTTAACACAGAAGCCTTAATGATGATGAAAAACTACCTGCCGGAAGTGAGAAGAGGGCAGCTATGGCAAGAGATTCCAGATGATTCCGCTGTCGTGCTACAACACATCGATGCATACAGTGTGCATTGTGATTACCGCTTCCTGACCGAATTGCAAGCTCATAAAATCAAGCAGTATGGTTATCAACTCTTCTGCTATACACCAAACTTTCCTCAATTAGTTGAAGCACATTGGCGTTGGGGCGTGGATATGATGATTACAGATACGCCTCAACGATATAAAGTAAAAGTGCCTTCAGCCATACGAGAACCCGCACTGAATGAATAATTTAAACGTCCGTCAACAAAGCATCATTGAACTGGTTCATCAGCAAGAATATTGCTCGATAGAAGAACTTGCCCAACGTTTCGAAGTCACAACGCAAACCATTCGTCGCGACATCAATGAACTTTGTCGACTCGGACTCACCCGACGCCATCATGGTGGTGTCGGGCTGCCTGCCACTTTGAGCAATCGCAGCTATGCCTCTCGCCAAGTCACCAATCAACAGGAAAAGCAGATCATCGCCGATGAAGTAGTCAAAGCTATCCCAAACGGAACGACTTTGTTTCTAGGTATTGGTACTACGATTACTTTGGTTGCCGAACGTCTAGCTAATCACAGTGAGTTACGTGTGGTGACCAATAACTTCGAAGCGGCGCATATTCTTTCTCACTTTGAGAACATCGAAACTTGGATTCCTGGTGGTCGTATTCGTACTAACGATCGCGACGTGGTGGATGGTTCGACAGAGCAGTTTTACGGCCAGTTTTCCGCAGACATCGGAATTATTGGCTGCGCAGGTATCACCGAAATCGCGCAGCCTCATTCAGAGATGGTCAATTTTAGTCGCACTGAAGTTGATACTCAGTTGTTTGCGATGGAACATGAGTTGCGAGAAGCCAAGGTAAGCCAAGCAATTTTAGCCAACTCCGAACAAAAGTGGTTGGTGGCGAACAAGAGTAAATGGCAGCGAAGAGCCAACACTAAGGTGGCGCCACTCAATTATTTCGACCGCGTTTTCAGTAACTGATCTTTTGCTCGCCATACTTGTCCAACTCGTAGGAAAATCCGTTATTGATTCGACCTGCGTGATGCTTTTTCATCGCGATTCGCTATGCTTAGATGAATGAAAATAAAGAGGTTATGCCATGTTTGAATCGGATAAAACCAAAGTAAGAAACTTGCTTGTTGCGACACGTTTTGGTGTCTCTGCCTCTGAAATGCCAACCATTATTGGGGTGAAGCAAGATAAAGCGCTCAAGCTGATTAATGAGCTGAAGCAAGAAGGGGAAGACATTCACTCGTTAGGGGAAGGGAACAACCCAGAAGAGTTGGTGCTGTATTCGATTGGTGAAATAGAGCCTTAATTGAGCTAACAAGAACAACAAAAAAGCCGCCCATCGTTGG
>NZ_MDAW01000098.1:0-101450 GCF_002875385.1 Vibrio sp. 10N.222.52.B12
GGCGGACCATACATTTTTTATGCTTACGCAGTTTCGACTTCTTCTTGGTAGTTCAAGTAATGAATGCACAAATCATGAAACGCTTTTGCCTGAGGGGAGATGGTTCTATCCGTCAGAGTAAAGATGCCAACTTGTCTTTCCAAAGGTGGATCGATCAGTGGAATCCAAACCAGTCGAGTTTCGTTGGTCGGGAACGCTAATTTGGGCAAGGTGGTGACACCAATACCAAGCTCAAGAACTGAGAATAAAGACGTGATGTTTTCAACAGAATACAAAGCTTGTTCACTTAGTGCGCGCGCAGGCGTGGGATCGAGTAGGGTACAAGTCCCGTTTCGAATAAAAGGTTGTTCTAACAGTGTTTGCCACTCAATCCCTTCTGGATGCTGAGCGATAGGGTTGTCCTTCAAACACACTACACCAATGGGGTCAGAGATTAGCGGGGTAAACTCGATACCGCCTTCGTCTAAATGTGATGGGTTACCTAACGCTAAATCGACTTCGCCTGATAACAAACGGGCTTCGACGCCAGCGGCGTTATCATCAATCAAGCTGACTTCAACGTTTGGGTACTGTTCGCAAAACGCGCCTAGAACACTTGGAATCAATTTAGCCGCAACGGAGGGAACGCTAGCGATGCGTACTCGACCTTGTTGGCCCGCGGCGGCGGCTTTCAAGTCATTATCCAATGCACTGTAGATGTTGAGAAATTGAATAATTTTAGGTAAACAGATTTCACCGAAGGGAGTGAGCTTGGATTTGTTGCCCGTTTCAAACAGCGTTTGCCCTAGGTTTTTTTCCAGTTCTTTGATCGACGTTGACAGCGCCGCTTGCGAGCGGTTCGCTCTATGTGATGCCGCTCGAAAACCACCTTCCTCGACCACCATCACAAAATGCTTTAATTGTTGAAGCTTGATACTCATGGCGAAACCTCTGCAATCCCTTTATTTACCTTAGTCTTAATAAGGTGATAGATTTTTCTTATCAAATGTAAAAAATTTACCGTTCGATTTATCGCCTGTCAATGTGCAGTATTTAACTATCTTGAAACAAGGTCGTTACAAAGGTTGAAAGGCACGTGAATACTTCTACGAAAAAATACCCAGTCAAAACCGCATTGTTTGCTTCTAAAGCACCACTCGAGTGGGCCATCGTTAACAATGGCACTTTATACACGGCACAAATTCCGATTGATGATACAGGTGCTGTTGTAGAGGGTGGTATCGAAGCGCAAACACGCCAAACCTTCAATAACCTCGTCCATACTTTAGAGTGCGCGGGTGAATCGTTAGACTCCGTTTTACAAGTATTGATTTACGTGACTGATCGTGAATATCTCAAAACGGTTAACCAAGTGTACGCGGAGTATTTTGAGGCGCCTTATCCAAACCGTGCCGCGATGGTGGTAGCAGGATTAGCTCGCGAAGAAATGCTGGTGGAATTTGTGGTGTACGCATCGGCGAGCTAGCCCGAGTAAATTATAAAAGCACAGAGCCAATACTTAGTTGGTTTTGTAAGTCAGATTAATGAACTGGTGGAAGACCACTGGACGTCAGGAAGAACAAGGACAGAGCAATGACTTTTATCAATAATGTTCAAGCAGAAAAATCCCTCTATATTGCAGGCGAATGGCAATCGGGCGTTGATACGATTGCCAACATTAACCCTTCAGACATCAGTGAAAATTTAGGTCACTTTGCACAGGCGAGTGGAGCGCAAGTAGAGCAAGCGATTCAAGCTGCTAAAGTTGCACAGCCCGAATGGGAAAAAACGCCAATTGAGCGTAAACAAGCGGTATTACAAGCAATTGGTGATGAGTTGATTGCCCGTTGTGATGAACTTGGTACGTTGCTTTCTCGTGAAGAAGGTAAGCCTTTTGCAGAAGGTCGCGGTGAGATCTACCGTGCTGGTCAATTCTTCCAATATTTTGCGGCTGAAGTGCTGCGTCAAATTGGCGATAACGCGGCTTCCGTCCGTCCAGGCGTTTCCGTTGAGGTAACTCGCGAAGCCGTTGGCGTTATCGCCATTATCTCTCCTTGGAATTTCCCAACCGCTACGGCTGCATGGAAAATCGCGCCAGCGCTTGCTTTCGGCAACAGCGTCATTTGGAAGCCTGCGAACTTAACGCCAGCAAGTGCGGTTGCACTGACGGAGATTATTCATCGTCAAGGCTTACCTGCAGGCACGTTCAACCTTGTGTTGGGCAGTGGCTCGCAAGTAGGTAACACGCTTATCAACTCGAAAGATGTAAATGGTGTGAGCTTTACTGGCTCTGTTGATACCGGACGTAAAGTAGCGGCAGCAACGGCACCGAATTTTGTCCGTTGCCAGCTAGAAATGGGCAGTAAGAACGCACTTGTGGTTGCTGATGATGCAGACATTCAAATCGCAGTTGAAGCGACCATTGCAGGCTCTTTCTCTGGAGCAGGTCAGAAGTGTACCGCGTCTTCTCGTCTTGTCGTCATGGATGGCATTCACGATGCCTACGTTGAAGCACTGATCAAACGAATGAGTGAGCTTAAAGTCGGTCACGCTCTACAAGACGGTGTGTTCATGGGACCCGTTGTGGATGGAAACCAATTGAATGCCAACTTCGAATGGATTGAGAGAGCACGCCAAAGTGGCGCAGAGTTAGCATTCGGTGGAGAGCGCTTGAATTTGGAACATGACGGTTTCTACATGTCACCAACCCTTTTCCTCAATACGCAAAACAGTTGGGAAGTGAACCAAGAAGAAGTGTTCGCGCCAATGGCAAGTGTGATTCGAGTCTCTGATTTGGATGAAGCCATTGCAGTAGCAAACGATACTCGCTTTGGCTTGACGGGCGGCATCATTACACAAAGCCTCCGTAATAGCGCCATCTTCAAACAACAAGCTCAAACTGGCTGTGTCATGGTCAACCTACCAACCGCAGGAACGGATTACCACGTGCCGTTTGGTGGTCGTAAAGAGTCGAGCTTTGGTCCACGCGAGCAAGGTCAATACGCAAAAGAGTTCTACACCGTGGTGAAAACCGCTTATCAACGTCCTTACTAAGTGAAATAGGGCAGCCGAGCATTCCGCTGCCCAACCTTAAAGGCTCATTAACGTTTAAGGAGTGGTTATGTACCAACAACGGATTGTGATTGACGGATTGCAGTACTGCAATTGGGATCGAGAATACTTCCAAACGCTGAAGGCGAGCGGCATTACGGCTGTACATGCAACGATCGTTTATCATGAGAATGCACGTGAGACCTTAACTCGCTTTGCCGAATGGAACCTGAGATTCGAGCAAAATGCAGACCTGATTATGCCTATTTACTCGATGGCTGACGTCGAGAAAGCAAAGGTCGAGGGTAAGGTTGGTGTCTTTTTTGGTGCGCAGAACTGCTCCCCAATTGACGATGAAATCGGCTTAATAGAAGTCATGCGTCGCCAAGGTTTGCTGATTATGCAGCTGACGTACAACAACCAAAGCTTATTGGCGACAGGGTGCTATGAGCAGAACGACTCTGGTGTCACGCGTTTTGGTAAACAAGCCATCGAAGAGATGAACCGTGTCGGGATGATCATCGATATGTCCCACAGCGCAGAGCGCTCAACGTTGGAAGCGATTGACCTTTCTTCTCGCCCAATTTGTATCAGCCACGCGAATCCAACCTTTGCTCATGATGCTCTGCGCAACAAATCGAACAACGTCATTAAAGCGCTCACCGAACGTGGCGGCTTGATTGGCTTTAGTTTGTACCCATTCCACTTACCAAATGGTAGCCAGTGCACACTTGAAGATTTCTGCCAAATGGTCGCGAAAACTGCTGACCTGTTCGGTGTGGATCATTTAGGTATCGGCAGTGATCTTTGTTTAAACCAACCACAGCAAGTGCTTGAGTGGATGCGCAACGGTCGTTGGTCGAAAGCTATGGATTATGGCGAAGGCTCAGCAAACAACTCTGGTTGGCCAGATGCGTTGCCATGGTTCAGCGGCAGCAAAGGCATGGAAAACATTTACAACGGCTTAATGCGCCACGGATTTACTGAATCCGAGGCAGGAAAAATTCTGGGTGAAAACTGGTTCAACTTCCTCACAGAAGGTCTGGAGGCAAGAGAGAGCTAACCCAACTAAACAAGGAATAGCCCGTTAAAAAACAATAATAGGCGGGTGTTAAAGTCACTGTTTGTAGCCGTTCAATGGCAGCTGCAATGAACCTCTGGAGTCAGAGTATGTCTGATTTAACCAATAGCGTGAAAGCTTCAACGATGAGCGTGCCATCAAAGAAGTCACAAGCAAATCACAACGACACAACAGCAAAAGAAAACTCACCTGATAAGTTGGGGCTTAGTAATCCCGCACTTTGGTATAGCGGCGGCTTTATTGCCCTGTTCGTTGCCATCGCACTGTATGATGGAGAACTCCTTTCAACACTGGTTAATACTGGATTCGCGTGGTCGGTAAAAGTATTCGGTCCATATTGGCAATTACTGCTTCTTCTCACTTTTCTTATTGGTCTTGGTTTGGCAGCAGGGCGAACAGGCAAGGTGATGTTAGGTGGAACGACCAAGCCTGAAATGGACGGCTTCCGCTGGATGGCAATCATCTTTTGTACCTTACTAGCGGGTGGTGGTGTCTTTTGGGCAGCTGCAGAGCCAATTGCGCATTACGTGAGTCCGCCGCCATTGTATGGCCCACAAGAAAATCCACAGCAAGGTGCGGTGAATGCCTTATCACAGTCTTTCATGCACTGGGGATTCTTAGCGTGGGCAATTGTTGGCAGCTTGACATCTATCGTGGTGATGCACCTTCACTACGATAAAGGCTTGCCGCTTAAACCTCGTATCTTACTTTACCCAATATTGGGTGAACGCGCACTGAAAGGCCAAACAGGTGCTTTGATTGATGCGTGCTGCATCATTGCTGTAGCGGCAGGGACGATTGGTCCAATCGGCTTCTTAGGTTTGCAGGTTAGCTACGCGTTAAATGTGCTATTTGATATCCCAGATGGCTTTACCACGCAATTGATCATCATTTTGTTTGCCATCGTACTTTACACCGTTTCAGCATTAAGTGGTCTGAATCGTGGTATGCAAATGCTTAGCCGATACAACGTAATATTGGCAATGGCGTTGATGGTTTACATCCTGATATTCGGTCCGACAGATTTCATCTTTAATGCTTATATTCAAGGTGTAGGTAGTATGTTGGACAACTTTATCCCAATGGCGACCTACCGTGGTGATGAAGGTTGGTTGAGCTGGTGGACAGTGTTCTTCTGGGGATGGTTCTTAGGCTATGGGCCAATGATGGCGATCTTTATCGCACGCATTTCCCGCGGTCGAAGTATTCGTCAATTGATTACGACCATCAGTATCATCGCGCCGCTTACGACGTGTTTCTGGTTCACCATTGTCGGTGGCTCTGGCCTAGCGTTTGAGATCGCAAACCCTGGCAGTGTCAGTGCCGCGTTTGAAGGCTTTAACTTACCTGGGGCATTGCTTGCGGTAACACAACAACTGCCAATGCCGATGCTGATTTCTATCTTGTTCTTGATTCTTACCACCATCTTTATCGTAACGACGGGTGACTCGATGACATATACAATCAGCGTCGTCATCAGTGGGGAAACGGAACCGAATGCCATCATTCGTACTTTCTGGGGTGTGGCGATGGGTGTGACCGCATTGATTTTGATTTCGCTGGGGTCTGGCGGTATCTCTGCCTTGCAATCTTTCATTGTCATTACGGCAGTTCCTGTGTCGCTTATTTTGCTGCCATCACTTTGGAACGCGCCACAAATTGCTATCAAGATGGCAAAAGAACAAGGGTTATAAGTCGCTAAAAAGCGATAACCCATAACTGATAAACAATAACGTGGAGCTTGTGCGGGTGATTCCTCCTGCATCCGCATAAGTCTATATTCTTACAATAAAAAATAGGTGGTGAGCAAAATGGATGCACATCGTTCTACTTACACTGAAACAACACTACGCGACGCTGCTATTGTCATGGCGCCAGAAAGGCTAGGGGCTATGCACCAAAACCGAATTAGCTTTGTACGAAGCCTGATTCGTAAAATGGCGAGCCAAGAGTGGCAAGTCAACAAGCATGAATGGCAACTTTGCCCTAGAGGGTTTGGCCATGTGATCTACAAACTGGCGACGCCAGAATACGTTTATCATTTGGTTGTCTTCTGCGATGAAATTGCCGATGAAGAGCGTAATGACCGAGTCATTGCAGATAAATGGGACGTGACATTCGCGTTAGTGAAAGGCGACGTAAATGTCGAACTTTTAGAGCAGTTAAGAGCCAATGTTCCTTTGCAGGAAGCCGGACGAAACCCAAATAATGTACTAGTTTTAGCGCGAGCGAATAAGAGCGTGCGCGTGTTTGAACATATTGTTGCGGCGTTATCTAAAGGTCAACAACCCGAGCCGAAAGAACTGGCGGAAGTAGGCTACATCCTACGTACGACCGCGGTGTATGGAAATGGTAAGTTTGGTATTGCAGATTTCAAGTTGCTTGAGAACAATCCCGATTTCAATCAGTCGTTCAGTGCGCAAATGTGTGCCGTGTATCTATTGCGTGAGTTCAGCCTAGATTGGGTTCATTACTTAGCGCAACAACAGGGTGGCGATAATGCCATCGCACTACATCGTGGGTTACAGCGCTATCTTGGTGTGGGGAACGCAACAGGACTGGGCATGGCACCATACCTTATTAACCATCCTTGTATCGTTGACCAATGGATGACGTCGCGCGAACGTGCTATTGCTCAAGTGTTTGCGATGCCTTGCGAGACTCAGCAAGAATCGCCACTAAACGCGTTATTGGCAAAAGCGCAGCGCCACTTAGAGCAAGTGATTACCATCAATCAACATCAAGACCAATTGAATTATAAAGCGATAGAAGACATTAAAGCGTTACAAATTAATCTAAATGCTTTGATTTCGAATCACATCAATTGGGGAGGCTTGATCGAACAAACGACAACAATGAGTTTGGAAGCCCAAGAAATCCTAACATCATGTTTGATCGAGCTGTACCCGTCTTTGGTGGATGAATTTGAGAACCAAATGAATACCGATGAATCTTTGTCGATTCCGGGTGGGAAGTGTGTTCAAGATGTTCTTCAGGTGCTAGAAAGCAAATATCGTTGGTCTATTGATGCCGATTACACACTGTCAGAAAATAACTATTGGTTTTGGTATCGTTCACAAGATAAAGAAGAGCCGCGAATGGGAGTTCGAGGTGAAGAGATTGGTGAAGAGCGAGAGCTGCCACTGGATATAGGTCGACAAGTTAATCGCTACTACCATGCATTGTTGAAATGTCTGCCTGAAACATCACTTGCGGAATTCTTATTGCAAAATCCGCAATACCGAGCGATTACACGACGAGTATGGACCCTTGGTAACCGTGAAATGGGCGACATCCAAATGAATGTGCTGCGAGAAGATGCGCTGCCAATGCATTTGCTACGCTGCAAGCTAGCTGTGTTTGGCGCGACCAAGTTTGACCCGCGTTCAGACCGATGGGTGCGCGTAACCTTCTTCCAAGGCGCGCCGCTCTTGGATGAGGTTCGTGACCCAGCTTATAACGATACATGGATCTTTCCCATCATGCCCGAGCGTGAAGAAATCGCGCAAAGTGACAATCAAAAAATCAGTGGAGGTTTTGCATTATGATCGTCTCGCATAACGAGCTGGTAGCAGCAGTAAACAAAGCCTTTCTTGGTATGCGTCGCCATTGTGGTGAAGCCGATGTGATTGCCAATATGGTTGCCGATTTACAGATGGTTGGGTTGAATGGTGTTCGTCACTTTAATAACGCGAGTTTATTCCTTAATTTGGACTCCGATTGTGCAGTGACTATTACAGGAAATACGGATTCAAGCATCGAAATCGAATTGCATAATGGTAGTGTCGCATGTCATCTGCCTGCAGTGTTGGACTTTGCACTTGAGAAAATGATTAACACGAAATCGGTCACCATTACACTCAAACAATGTCATAATCGATGGTTAGCATACAGTGAGCTCGCAAGGCTTTCAGCAAAGGGGATTGCCTGTCGTGCTCAATGGGTAAACGGGACTAGCCCAAAACGCACCTTGTATGTACTTAACCGAGGGCATATTGCACCAGAGGTTTTTTTCTCTGACCAAGTGGAAGATCACAGTACGGATTATCACAGCATGACAATTGAGCTCTCCGTCAATGATTTTGATATCGAAGCAAGCTCACAAGGGTACTCCATCCACATAGAAGGGGAAGAACTGAGCCGTGCACAAAAGCAATCTTGGGACGAGGGTATTGCTGTCGAAGATGCCGAGTGGGAGACGTTAAAGCAAACTGCTACGGTTTTCCTTGTGGAGAACAGTGAACGTTCTATTCAAGGTGCAGGCGAATTAGTTTGATATTGATGCATTAACGAATAAAAGTGTGAGGTTACCCAAGGGTAGCCTTTTTTATTTTCTTAACGTTGCTCTCTTCCTTAGGTAACTCCACCGTTGTTAATATTATTAAATATAACGAACTTGGGTGGTTATATTTATATCCACTTTGTTTGATTTTGTCCTATCAATAAACATAGTCATTGTTTTTAATGGTTTTAATAAATCTATCCTTTTACCTCTTGTTTAAAACCTGTTTGTTATTATCTTATTTGTAATTTATCTATTCAGAGTTATTGTTTTTATATTCTCTATGTTGACTACTTTCGGCTAATGACCTTTATTTTAATGTGGGTTATAGTGGTTGGTATCTACTTTAGTATTACTTAGTCATTTAAATTAAACAGTCTTTAGTGCGATTATAATCATAATCTCAGTGGTGGTTTTTAATTGGGATGGCATTCATTCTGAATTTAAGAGTGATATTTGATTATTGGTTTTTGTATTTGAAATTATAAAGTCAATTATGCTAACTTCACCGCTTGGTTCAGTATTGCCCCTCCTTATGTATTTCTAATCATTTAGTGTTAGTAGTATGCCTTATTCATAATTGAATAAAACAAACAATATTTTTAAACAAAAATATCTAGTGATAAAAATAATATCTCCTCATTTTATAAATGAGATCTTCTTTCCTAAAAAAAGACCTTGTAATAAATTTGTAATTTTTATTTTTACCAGTTGCATAAATTTATTTAATTGATGTATCACAACTATTTTATTGATTTTAATTATCGACTTCGGTGTGTTTTTTTCTGATAGATTCGACTCGAATACATCAAGGAGATAGATAAATGAAAATCAAGAAACGTCTGATAGCTATCGCTGTTGCAGGTGTAATGACGATGTCAGTACATGCAGGTGAATCAGTCACACTAAATAAGCCAGTGAACTTTACCAACTTCTCTGGGCTTAATTCACAATTGGGTGTTAATAATGCATCGAGCTTTAAACAGGTTAAGAGCATTCACCTAAAAAAACGCGGTGTTTATAAGGTAAAGATTCAGCAAAATGTCTGGGGTATTCCTGTCTGGGGACATTCACTGAACGCAACCCAAAGCTCTAAAGGCGGCGCTTTAAAGGCTGTGCAAGGCAATTATTTGCGCGTAAACGACTTAGATCGCAGCTTTGTAAAACCTAAGCTGAACCGAGCAGAAGCGCTAAAGGTTGCGTCAAAGAACCTTGAGAATAAAGGCATCGCAGGCAAGTTTCTAAGAAATGTCGAAGATGAGTTATTCATTTATCAAGATGGTAAAAAAACGCGATTGGTTTACGTAGTTTCCTACCTGCTCGCAAACAGCCTTCAACCTTCTCGCCCATTTACCATGTTAGATGCGCACAGCGGCGAAGTTATTGATCGTTGGGAAGGGATTGCTCATGCGCAAATCGGTACAGGCCCTGGTGGTAACGAAAAAACAGGCATGTATGAGTATGGCTCCGACTATCATTACCTCGACGTACAAGAAGATGGCACCAACTGTGTAATGGAATCGGAGAACGTTGTCACGGTTAACTTAAATGGTGCAACTGAAGGTTCTACACCATACAGTTATGAGTGTCCGCGCAATGAATTCCAAGAAATAAACGGTGCTTACTCTCCACTGAACGATGCCCATTACTTTGGCAATATCGTGTTCGATATGTACAAAAACTGGTTCGATACTGCGCCACTTACTTTTAAACTGATGATGCGTGTTCACTATGGAACGGGTTACGAAAACGCGTTCTGGGACGGCCAAGCAATGACGTTTGGTGACGGTGAGAGTTACTTCTACCCATTGGTCAGCCTTGATGTCTCAGCTCATGAAGTGAGCCACGGCTTTACCGAGCAAAACTCGGGGCTGGTTTATGCCAATCAATCTGGCGGTATGAATGAAGCCTTTTCAGATATGGCTGGCGAAGCTGCCGAGTTTTACATGAAGGGCGAGAATGACTGGATGGTCGGCAAAGACATCTTTAAAGAGGATGGTGCATTGCGTTACATGGATGATCCTTCACGAGATGGCTCTTCCATCAACCATGCACAAGACTACTATGATGGCTTGAATGTGCATTACAGCTCGGGTGTTTTCAACAAAGCCTTCTACCACTTAGCAACGACATCGGGTTGGGATACCAAAAAGGCGTTTGAATTGTTTGTGCTCGCGAACCAAATCTACTGGTCACAAGATAGTGACTTTTGGCAAGGCGCATGTGGCGTCAAGAACGCAGCAAACGACTTAGGGTATGACTCCTCTGCGGTTATGGATGCATTCGGCATTGTCGGTGTTGAGCCATGTGCTGAGCCGCCACTGCCGCCAGAACCAGAATATCAGCGTCTTGAAAACGGTCAATCAGTGACCGTAGATGGCGCAACTGGGTCGAAAACCTATTTTGATATCGAAGTGCCGGAAGGCAAACCTCAACTTACGATCAATCTAACGGTGCCAAACGGTGACCCAGACATTTACGTTGGTTTAGATTATGCACCAAGCTCGAATGAAAACATTTGTTCTAGCTTGTCTGTTAGTGATGAAGTTTGTGTGATTGAAAACCCAGAACAGGGGCGCTACACGGTGAACGTATTTGGTTACGCTGAGTATGACAGTGCGGAACTCACGGCAACGTATGACGATAGCAGTGCAAACCTTCCTCCAGTAGCGGCGTTTGATCAGTCTGTTTCTGGTAAAACAGTGACACTTCGCAGCACCAGTAGCGATAGTGACGGCAGCATTGTTTCTTACCAATGGAACCTAGGTGACGGCAGTTCGCAAACTGGCGAAATGGTGACGCACACTTATGCCGCAGCAGGTGATTATGCGGTGACGTTAACCGTAACGGACGATGCAGGCAGTGCGACATCAATCACACAAACGGTGACGATTGAAGAAGGCCAAACAGATGCGTTCCCGCTGAAACTCAACTTTGGTAACAAATTCCCGAATGGTAAGGCCCGCGTGAAGCTGTCTTGGAAGTACGACACCAACGATTACTTCATTGTTAAACGTAACGGTAAGAACGTTGGTGCAACAGACTTTAAGTCTTACGTCGACCAGTTTGAGCACAACGGCACTATCGACGTGGAATACCAAGTGTGTACTTCGGGCAACGTATGTTCTGAAACCAAGCGTTACCGATTCATCAAACCAAACAAATAACAACGCAATAGCAAAGGGCTCCAGACGGAGCCCTTTTTTCGTCAGTAAGGTTAGTAAAGGAAAATACCAACATGAAAAAGAGTCTTTTAGCATTGGCATTGTTGAGCGGTACGTTGAGCAGCAGTGTTGTAGCCAATGAATTGACCGAGCAAGAACAAGTTTGGATCACCACCGATGCGGATGCGTTGGATCTGATTACCAAACACGGAGCCACGGTTTATTCTGACTTCTTTGGTGCTCGTCCAGCAGTGGTCGCAAAAATATCGCCAGATCAATTAGCGACGCTATCCAGTCACATGCATCATGAAAAGCATCGCTGCGGTGGTTATATGGTGCACCCAGACAAAGCCAGTGCATTGAAAGCCGCAACCATGCCAACCACATTGAAGACGTTTAACAAACCGATGATCAGCCATCATGACACGGTTGAAGCGCTCATCAATCAAGTAGAGCCGACAAACTTGGTGAAGACCATAGAAGGCATGACGTCATTTACCAATCGCTTTTATACCACCGCTACGGGCGTTGAAGCCTCTGATTGGTTGCTGGCGCGTTGGAACCAAGAGATTGAAGGAGTCTCTTATGCTTCTGCGGAACAAATTTCCCATCGCGGCTACCCACAAAAGTCGGTAGAAGTGACGTTGCTGGGTGCGAAATATCCCGAAGAAATTGTTGTCGTGGGTGGGCATCTCGACTCAACAGCTGGCGCATGGACAGAAGAGGGAACCATTTCTCCGGGCGCCGATGACGATGCTTCGGGCATTGCAACGGTGACTGAGTCACTTCGCTTAATGATTGCCAGCGGTATCCAACCAGACAGAACCATCAAATTCTATGGCTATGCCGCGGAAGAAGTTGGGCTGAGAGGTTCGCAAGACATTGTTGAAATGCTGAAGGACGAAAAAGCCAACGTGCTATCCGTGTTGCAATTAGACATGACCAATTACAGCGGTTCTGCGCATGATATTACGTTTATTACCGACTATACCGATAGCAACTTGACGGCATTTTTGTCTGAGTTGATTGATGTGTACACGCCTGAAATCACCTACCAGTTTGACCGTTGTGGGTATGCTTGTTCTGACCATGCCTCTTGGCACAATGCTGGCTACCCGGCGGCCATGCCATTTGAAAGTTTGTTTGAAGACTACAACCCGAATATTCATACCCAATTTGATACGTTGGAAAATTCAGACCCGACCGCCTCGCATGCCAGTAACTTTGCAAAGCTTGCTATCGCCTATTTGATTGAATCAAGCATGGACAACACGACTGGCGTGACCCCCTTACAAGATGGTGAACCTGTTGAGAATTTACGAGCAGGCTATGGAGAGGAGCAGTTCTTTAGTTTTGAAACTCAAGAGGAGGGTAAGGTGACCATTTCCTTGTCCGGGCCAAGAAGTGGCGATGCGGATCTCTTTGTGAAATACAACGATCAAGTGTCAGTCAGTAACTTTGATTGTCGTCCATTCCAAAATGGGAGCAATGAACAATGTGTTCTAAATAAACCCGCAGGAACGTTCAGCATTATGGTGCGAGGTTATCGCAATTTCGACCAAACCAGCCTTGTTGCGAGATTTGAAAAAACGACCAACTGATCGTAAAGAATTGTTCTCATAAAACTCTTAAATGCTGCACGACACAGTGCGGCATTTTTGTTTATTCGTTACGAGGGAAATGCTCCGCGCTTTGATTCTCGACTACGCTTTGTAGACGATCGCGAGTTGAATAGGAGAAACCCATGAACACCTTGCAAATCGATATTGAAGAGAACAAACGTAATGCCATTGCTTTCTATGAGATGGCATATCGAGGAAACCCAAGAAAAGCGGTCGAGCTTTACGTAGGGGACGAGTATATTCAACACAACCCGTTAGTGGATAATGGTCCTGATCCTTTTATCGCTTACTTCGAGAGAATGCAGGAAGAGTGCCCAGAAAAAGATATTACATTTGTTCGCGCAGTCGCAGAGGGCAATTTAGTAGCGCTGCATACGCACCAAACGTGGCCTGATGACGTGGAATACGTAACGATGGATTTCTTCCGCTTTGATTTAAACGGCAAGATTGTCGAACACTGGGATGCCTTGCAAGAAATCCCGAAAGAGTCAGCAAACGGGAACACCATGTACTAAGTTAACGTGCTTTGCCATGCAATTTAGCAATGTAGTAATGTGACAATGTAAGCAAGGCAAAGCACTATAAACCACGTAAAGCTTGTTAGATCTGGTTGTCTAACCACTCACGTGTCACCGCGTCTAACTCTCGTCCTTCACGACTGATTTTGTAATCCAATTCCGCAATGATGTCGTTTGAGAAACGTAGTGCGTCCAGTCTGCTCAACTCATCTTGAGTAAATTTATCTGATTTGTCTTGGCGCAATAGCAAAACGGCTTTATCGACAATACCCAGCAAACCTTTTGGTTCTGCGATTTCTCGAATTGCGTACTTATAGTGAAGAAATTGAGGCTTCCAAAGTGGCACGACAACCCATTGTTTGTTCTCTACCGCCTTCTCAAATGCAGTAAAGCAATCTTCTTCCGTCCCTGTGTGGAAACGGTAACCTGCTTCAGTCAGCGAGTATTCGTCCATCATCTTAATCGAAAAGCGTGTAATGCCCGCTCCAGGGTTGATGCCTTGTATATCCGATTTCATCTTCGCTACGACTTCTGGTTTCGTCAGGTCGCTTACTTCTGATACCAGTTCTTCAGGCACGTAATCTGGCACACCCCAAAGCGCGTAAGGTTCGTAGTGTAAGCCCAGTTCTAGCAAGGGTTGTACTTCCTCTACCGATGCTTTGTAAATGCCGTGACTTGATGGTAACCAAGCCGAAGAAAGCATATCGATTTCACCGGATTTGAGTTTTGAAAAGTTCTCTTCATGAGGTGAATAAACGCGCTCAACCTCAAAGCCCATATCATTGAGTACATGGCTAACAAGAGAAGCGGTAACGCGGTGGAAAGAAAGGTTAGTGACACCAAGTTTTATCGTTTTTGACGCGTGAGTACCAGTCATACTGAAATCCTTATTATAGAGCAGTGCGAAGGGGAGTCATGCACTGCTTTGTGACGGAAATAGTAGGCTTGTGGTGAAGAGGGATAAACAGCGCTGTCTTTGAGTCACTGTCAAAAATGATTTGATAATGGCTGTTGGTAGGACAGGAAGAAGGATTAAAAAACTATTGTCAATACAGCAAAAACAGCCCTTCATAACCTCCAATCTCTATTTGCGATACATACTCGCCAATGTTGCCATTTCTATCTATTGGTCTCATTGGCTTATCTAAATGGATGGTGATTTTCGGTGCTAAGAAATAGTCTGCACTTTTACCGAAAAAGTCAGTGCGATATAACACACGGCCTTTGCTGAACTCACGAGCTAACACCATTTCTGTTGGGCCTTGAGGGACTACATTGGTTTCTGACTGATAAGCAAAGAATGTATAGGTAGGCAATACGTAAGCTAACCCATCAGGAAGATCGGCATGAACGACTTCATTCATAGTTGAATCACCAATGACGGTGTAATCCGAAGGAGTAGGCGTGCTGGTGGACATCATTAACGGGGTCGCCATCATATTCTCTGGGACTTGATTCGCTGGGGCTCCTAAATCGATAGCAAGCAATGCACTAGGTTGATAAGCAATATTCTTTGGTACACCAGCCTTCCAAAAGTTATCGGCTGTGGTGTTATTACTTCCGTACTGATAACTGCTGTTCCATTGGTTAAAGTAGCTACGGTCAGGATGATGGTTTAAATAGAACGCGGCCAGTGCAGAATATTGGTCCTGTTTCCAATTCTCTTCCGTGTTACCAAAGTATTGAACGCGACCATGACGAGTTGTCGCTTGAAGAATCACCTTTTGATCGGCTTTGGCTAGAGCTGAATTATCCCAAAATTTGGCTAAACCGGCATAGCCGCTAAAGCCCGTAGAAGGAAATAGATAGTGCTCACGTAGATACAATGAACCGGCGTTGATTAAGTGTGACTGACCATTTCTTCCGTACAGATTTGCTGTCCCAATGTTTAGGCCAATCAACGAATCTACGTGCAGTGTCGCGAGTTTGTTTAAAAATGCCGAGAACTGTGCTTTATAGAGCTCATCGGCATCTTCACTACCGGCCACAAAGCCTAGTTCCTCGACAGTACCACCAGAGTAAACATAAAACTGATTGGGACCGATGAGTTTGTTCGTATCGTCATTGTAAGCACCATTCAAACCTTGTTGTGCCCACTCTGTTTGATAATAATTATGCATTGCTTGAGCAAATTGTGGATTGGCAAGATTGGTCAGTGCCCATGATGAGCTTTGGTTCCACATACGACCAAATGGGATCACGCGAGATTCCCATCGGAAGCGGGCTGTGGCTTGCTTGTTCGTGCGATTTTTATACTCACTCCAAGAGAGATAGTTGTCTTGATTTAAGTCTGCTGATTTGTCAAAACCACGGATTTTCCGCCACCCTTCAATAGATTGACCGTTGTACGTTGTTGTTGGTGCATCGGACAGGTTAACGATCTTGAAGGTGTTTTTTAACTTCACTTCTTTTAAGCGAGGGCGATGATCGACGTTGTCACCTTGCCAAGTAATTTTAATCGCGTATAAACGCCCTCCATCGCGCAAAAACGTCGAGCCAAAATACTGACCACCGCCATAGCTCAATCCGCTACCATCATGGGTGGTAGCTCGAATCCAATCTGAAGGAACCGACCAAATGACGGTTTGGTTTTTGGTCATGTTTTCGGTTTTGTCTTTCTTAATATTGACGCTTTTCCATTGCGATACTTGACCAAATGCATTGGCGGCAGAGGGGTACTCAATCTTGAAAGTGCCGCCTTGAGCGAACTGAGAGAATTTAAATACTAAGCGGTCGAACTGCTCGGAATGGTAGACATACAATGCGCCACCATTATTGGTTTGTTCAAACACATCTGCATCCCAAGGCGGTTGCTGGTAGAGCGAAAAACCGGCATGGTCGGCACTTGCTGTATAACCGACAATCATTGGTTTTCGATTGAGCAATGTGTTTTCACCATGGGTTTTATCGACTTCTGCAATGATGGTGTCTTCAGAAAAATGCAGAAAGTAATCTTCGTAATCGATGCCATTTAAGCCTGCTTGATTACGAATTGTGTTTTCCAGCCAACTCGAATTGAGCTCTAGCTTTTGGTTGTACATGTAACCAATGGCGTTGACGCGTTCGTTATCACTTTTGTTTTGATAAGCACCAAATACAACATCGGCATTATCCAATTCCCTTTCAAGTGCCGCGGCAGCGGAAACAGGAGTATCTCGCAAATCGATACCTTGCTCATGTAATCCAGGTAATACGAGCGCAGTGCTGGCCCAAATAGTAGGCGAAAGAAGGCTCAAAGAACCAAGCGCAAGCAGCGCAGAACGATATGGCTTCATCATTGACTTGTCCCTATCAAAAACGTCGATAACTCAAATTGCGAGTCAAAATACGAGAAAAGTATTAGCGATAGGTATGACCAATTCAAGAAATGGCCGGAATGTAACTGCTTTATAAATTCTTTATGGTTCGAATAATCTTTGTGGATCAGCTTCTTCTAAAGTAAGTATGGACATTCTCAATTTTGAATCTTGAAGGATAGGGGATTTGCTACGCGAGATCTTTCTCAGAATGAGAGGGAAAGGTGCTTATGCAACCAGTCACTTTCTTTCGGAATGATGCTCTCAATCAATAGCGCTGCAGAGCTTCAGTTTAAGTCTCCAATGGAATTCTAAGCTATCGAAATTATGGGCTTTTTGATCAACAAATCCGGTTAAAACCCCACTCATTGCACCAGTCATATACTCTGCTGAGTTGGTTGTTTCTTATACAAAAAATTAACAATCTAAATTTTTATACATTTTTATTGCATAAAATCTCTTTCTTGCTAGTATAACTCTCAGATGACAATTAATGCAGTATGGCAGCATGAGTATTCAAGTTAAAAGTATCAATAAGTCTTACGGCGATACCCAAGTTCTACACGATGTCAGTTTTAATTGTGAAAGCGGTGAAACGTTGGTGTTACTCGGTCCAAGTGGTGCAGGGAAGAGCTCTCTACTACGTGTTCTTAACCTTCTTGAAGGGGCGGATAACGGCCAGTTAAACATCGCTGATGACGCATTCGACTTTTCAACTGAAATCAAAGAGAAGCAAGGTTTAGCGCTTCGTCGTAAAGTGGGCATGGTGTTCCAACAGTACAACCTATGGCCACACATGACAGTGATGGAGAACCTGATTGAGGCTCCGGTAAAAGTTTCTGGCATGGATAAAGAAGAAGCGAAGACGCAGGCAATGCAAATTCTCGCAACGCTGCATTTGGCAGATAAAGCGCATGCATGGCCGATGCAACTTTCTGGTGGTCAACAGCAACGTGTGGCGATTGCCCGCGCACTGATGATGAAACCAGACGTGTTGCTCTTTGATGAGCCTACCGCGGCGCTTGACCCTGAAATCACGAACCAAGTGGTCAAAATCATTAATGATTTAAGCGAAACCGGAATTACACAAGTAGTTGTGACCCACGAGGTGGATTTCGCCAAGAAAATCGCTAGCCATGTTCTATACCTAGAACAAGGACACATCGTAGAACACGGCACGCACGACGCATTTGTTAATCCGCAAACCACTCAGTTTGCCGATTACCTAAATCACTAAATTACGTTTTTAAAGTTCAGTCTATTTAACAGATAAGCTCGGCTGTCATTGCGAGTGTCAGCCCACTAAGTACACACGGAGTATTGCAATGAAAAAGATTTTACTAGCTTCACTAATCGGTCTTGTCTCAGCAAATGCAGCAGCACAAGAAGAGATAAAATTCGCAATGGAAGCAACTTACGCACCGTTCGAATACATGGATGAAAACAACCAAATCCAAGGTTTTGATGTGGATCTGGCGAACGCACTATGTAAAGAAATGGAAGCAAAATGTACCTTCCACAACCAATCTTTTGACAGCCTGATCCCTGCATTAAAATTCAAACGTTACGATGCAGCTATCTCTGCAATGGACATTACCGAAGCGCGTTTGGAGCAAGTGAACTTTTCTGACCCTTACTACGACAACTCAGCAGCGTTTGTTTCTATCAAAGAAAAAGTGGCCGATCAAAAAGCACTAGAAGGTAAGCGTGTTGGTGTTCAAAACGGTTCAACACACCAAAGCTACCTGATTGAGCAAATGCCAGGCGTAACAGCGGTTCCTTACTCAAGCTACCAAGACGCATTCATCGATATGAAGAATGGCCGTATTGATTCTGTATTCGGTGACACAGCAGTCGTAGCAGAATGGTTCAAGAAAGAAGATAACCTAGCGTACGTGGGTGAGCACGTTACTAACCCTAAATACTTCGGTAACGGTTTCGGTATCGCAGTAAACAAAGGTAACGACGAGCTAGTGAACAAGCTGAATACGGCTCTGAAAACAGTGAAAGCGAACGGCCAATACGACGTAATCTACAACAAGTACTTCGGTAAGTAATATGGCACTAACGGGTTATTCTTTATCGCTTGTTCAAGCTAGTTGGATGACTGTCCAGCTAGCCTTCACAAGCCTTTTAGTCGGTTTGATTCTGGCAGTGGTATTCGCCAGTGGTGAAATGTCTCGCCGTGTTTTCGTTAAATGGCCAATGACGGCGTTTGTGACGATTGTACGTGGCTTGCCAGAAATCCTTGTCGTGTTATTTATCTATTTTGGTTCGACGCAGGTTTTGTTTTTAATCACCGGCGACTTTATTGAAGTTAGCCCGTTCTTGTCTGGCGTGGTGGCGTTGTCATTGATCTTCGCTTCTTATGCTTCTCAAACTCTACGTGGCGCATTGAAAGCGGTTGGAAGAGGGCAAAGAGAGGCAGCAAGTGCACTCGGCATCAGTCAAGCACACGCTTTTGTTCGAATTGTTTTGCCACAAGCAGTAAGGCATGCACTGCCAGGTTTAACTAACCAATGGTTGGTTCTGCTAAAAGATACCGCACTTGTATCATTGATTGGTGTAACGGACTTGTTGAAGCAAGCGCAGTTAACATCAGCCGCCACGCACGAAGCCTTTACATGGTATGCAACGGCCGCTGCAATTTACTTAGTGATTACGCTTGTTACGCAACGTGCAGTGAAAGTGATTGATAAGAAGTTCTCAATTCAAGGCATGAGCATGGGACAGGAGGCGACCGCATGAACGAACAACACGTTTGGCAAATGCTGGATGGCTTAGGCACTAGCCTCCAATTGACCGCCGCTTCCTTGGTTGTGGGCTGTCTCTTAGCTCTGATGATGACGCTGACTCTGATCCTACGTACTCCGGGTTTGCATTGGGTAAGCCGTGGCATCATCACCTTGTTCACAGGTACACCTTTGTTGGTGCAGATCTTCTTGGTGTACTACGGTCCGGGTCAGTTTGATGCAGTAAGAGAAAGTGTATTCTGGACATGGTTAAGCCAACCTTGGTTCTGTGCGATGTTAGCGCTAGCGCTGAATACTGCCGCGTACAGCACTCAGTTGTTCAAAGGAGCGTTTAACGCGATTCCTTCTGGCCAATGGCAAGCGTGTCGTGCTCTGGGTATGAACAAAACGGCAACGCTGAAAGTGCTGTTGCCATACGCCATTCGTCGTGCTGTTCCGGCTTACTCGAACGAAGTGATTTTGGTCTTCAAAGGTACGTCCCTAGCAAGCACGATTACGATCATGGATCTGATGGGCTATGCGCAGCGCATTAACGCGCAAACTTACGATACGTTGACGGTATTTGGTATTGCAGGCGCGTTCTACCTAACGGTGAATGGTGTGCTGACTCTCATTTTCCGTCAGGTAGAGAAGAAAGCATTGGCGTTCGAAGCTGCGTAATTCCTAACGTCACATTCAATTTCACGATGCCTCTGCTTACTGACTCTCAAGCAGGGGCATTTTTTATTTGTATCGTATTAAAGCTCAAGCTATTAATTCAACCAATTGCGTTAAGCATTCTTTATCCAGTATTGGATGAGGCTCGACACCTGTGACCAGCACTATATCCACGGAAGGCAGCGATGGCATATCGTCTAAGATCTTAAGATCCTCGCTAACGCTAATACTGCCCATCGCACCGATAGCCATGCCTGAACGTACAATCGCTCGTTGTGCAGAGGCCGTATTGCAACACGCCAGTAATTGATAAGGAATACCACGTTTGGTTAATCCGTCTACCGCTGCCGCATGGTATTTACAGTCGGTTTGGAATAAAGCTAGAGGGAGAGGTTGGGCGTTATCAATGTCAAAGTCAGGGTGAGCAATCCACACGCCTTTGTCGCTTACTAGCCAGTAACCTTCTTCACTGTCTGGTGCTCGTGTCACAATCGCCGCGTCTAGCTTTCCTTCATCGAGTTTTTCTCTCAAGGTGATGCTTGGCTCACTGAAGACTTGAATCGAACACGTGGGTTTAGATTGCTGCAATACGCGGATGACTTTAGGCAGGATATTGTCGTTATAGTCTTCCGGGCAACCTAAGCGAAGAGGGCGCTTATTTTCATAGCGTTTCACCTGTTTCAGCGCTTGATTGTGTAAGCTGACTAGTTGCTCTGCATGAGAGCGTAGTGCCAATCCCGCTTCACTCAATACTAGGTTGCGACCCTCTTTTTTAAACAAGCTGACGCTGAGTTCGTCTTCTAGCTTACGCATTTGTGCACTGAACGCGGATTGGGTGCGATTGATCTGCTTGGCTGCACGAGTGAAACTGCCCGTTTCGACAAAAGCCAGAAAGCTGCGTAACGCATCGATATCCATATCTAAAACTCATCCATCGTTTTTGTTGAAGTGTTTCATCAAAACTATCCGTTAGTCCCCTTAAATACAATCAGATATTGTGAATGGGCACTCAAAACACGAACCGCATGGAGGCGTCATGAAACTGTTTATTGCTAACCAAAACTACTCAAGCTGGTCACTGCGCGCATGGCTGATCTTTTCTCAATTCAAACTGGATGTGAAAGTCACCAAGCTCAAATTATTCACGGAAGATTTTTACAAAACCTTGGAAGGTATTACACCAACCGCGAAAGTACCTACCTTGGTGGATGGTGGTGCAACCGTGTGGGATTCATTAGCGATTTTGGAATACGTTAACGAGCAATACTTGCAAGGTAGAGCATGGCCAAGTAAGTCTGCAGAACGAGCTAAAGCACGCGCCATTGCCTCAGAAATGCATTCGGGTTTCTTTGACTTAAGAAACGAACTCCCAATGAACATTCGCGCGCGCAGAAAAGTCGATCTAACGGATGGTGCACGTAAAGATATTGCACGCATTGACGCCATTTGGGCAGAGCAAGCCAAGCTGCATCCGAATGGTTGGCTATTTGGAGAATGGTCAATCGCCGATGCCATGTATGCACCAGTGGCATTGCGTTTCCAAACTTATGGTATAGAGCTATCGGAAGGTGCCAAAGCCTACCAACAGAAGGTGCTAGCAAGTGAAGCTTTACAGCAATGGCTGGAAGAAGCGAGCCAAGAAACGGATATCGTAGAAGAAGATGAAGCAGGGGTAGAAGTTTAACGGCACTAGAGCCTCACTTGATGGGAGGCTCTATTCAAAAATACCTTATTTACTTTTCATACATTGAAGTACTTCTGTTCGCTCGAAATGATTTTCTTCTGCGTAGGTCCCCATTAAACACCCTGTATAAAAGAGAAAAGCATTTTTCAGAGCGTCTTTACTGTCAAACTTGCCCTTTTGTTTTTTGATTTCTCGTGCCATTACTGACTGGCAGCTCTTGGTATAAGGCTCAAGTGCTTGTTCACATTTACTAGTACTATCGAACCCAAAACAGCGCTGAAAGGCGGTTTCTTTACAAACATAACTAGAACCTTTGCTGAATAAGTTTTGCATGACCAGAGCTTCCTTGATTGAAGAGAGTTCTTTAGGATCATCCATATTGACTAGCTGGAAGGCTTTTTTTGCTATCACGCTATCGCGGTAAAGTATCTCGAGTTTCCAACGGCCGGACACCAGCTCGCTTTTATCGCCGAAATACCACATCGCGAGGTTACGATCATGCTTAAACATGGTGTCAGGCCAAGTGGATTCGGTGAACCCTTTGCCCGTTTTAGGATCGACAATCTTTGGATGAGTCATCCGGACGGTAATTGGAAATTTGTTGGTTTTTGCAAGGCTAGGCTCTACTTCACCCAGTGCATTCTTGGGCAACGTAACCGAGTATCGAAAGCCAATGTACTGGCCGAGTTTTGGCATCACCATTTGTGTTGGAGTCACGGTGTACTCTTTTCCATCTTGCGTTATTACACCACCTTCAATAATGCTGACACGAGGAGATAGTAGGTTTGAGATGTTTTTCTCTTCGCTTGCTTGAGAGGTCGTTGTAAGAGCTGCGGCATAAGGTGAACCCTCGACTGAAAACAGATCAAACTCATGACCTTTAGGCAATGTAATATCATAAAGTGGGTTGTTGAATGCTGTGAACTTCTTCAAGGCCAGTTGTTGAGTCAGGTCCAGTTTGGTCAATTTATTATTGTTTAGCTCTAGTGACGTTAAGTCAGGGTTTTTACCCAATTGGAATTCGGCTAACTGGTTATAGTCTGCTTTAACTTCTTGCAGCTGTGTCTGCTGGCTTAAGTCCAAACTGGTGAGCTTATTATTGCGCACGTTAAGGTGCTTAAGATTCGCGTTTTTCGACAAATCAATCTCTTGCAATTGGTTTGATTGAAGAGATACGTGTGAAAGCTTTGGGTTATGGCTTAAGTCGATCGTAGTTAGGCTGCCACTTCCAAGAAAGAGCGTCTTGAGTTCGGAGTTTTGGCTAACGTTAAGCTCTGTCAGTTTATGAGCACTGAATCCAAGGTCACGCAACCGTGATAGGTGGCGAACGTCTATTTCTGCAATAGGCATTTTGTAGGCGTAGAGACTTTTCAGCTTCGAGTTCTTATTGATGTTGAGCTGTGTCAGGTTGTTTTCTGAAACCGTCAGAGTTTCAAGCTCTGGGTTATGAGAGAGGTCGATATCTGTCAATTGGTTGTTCGCCAAGATCAGGCGTTTGAGCTTTGGATTATGTGTAGTATCGACGCTTTTAATATTGTTATTTAGGAGAATCAAGTCTCCTAGTGCAGGGAAAAATTTAATTTCTTCCACAGAGCTAATGTTATTGTTGGAGCAGTCGAGTTCGGTCAAAATATTTGGTGAAGACGCTTCGTAGCCAGAAAAGCAATCAGCAAAGTTTGGGTCGACGAACTGAATGTCTCCAATAGTTTCTGGAGTGGAACAATAAGCAAAACCGGATAACGCCAAACCACTTGTTGCCATCACCATTTTACCGGATAACCGGATTCGGTTTACCACTGACGCCTTCATACATGAATCCTTTTCGAAGTATTTTCTTTTTAGTTTTAGGTGCTCAATTGCCTTGCCGTTAGTGAATACGGTTTCGACAATGAATAGAGCAACATTGAATAGATCTTTAGCAGTTTACGCAATTTCTCAAAATAAAACTGTAGGTAAACTACCGGAACTATTAGCTTTTTCATCTAAAGTTTTCGAATGGTGATCAAGGTGACGTCGGTGGTTATGGCGTGGAAGGGGCGAATTGATATCGGGATAAACATGTGAAGCACAGCTACCATTATACTTCGCAGGTCTAATACTATACTTCACAGGTTTATGGCAGTACTGAGTAGCGAACATTAAAGTCGTGGAAGTTGCTATATGGCATCTACCACGCTCTATATCCGCTGCTTAACAATCGTTTGATTACCCCAATAGTTCCACAATTGCTTTCCCTACACCGTGTGCGCTAGTTGGGTTTTGACCAGTGATCACACGTTCGTCGACAATCACAAACTCTTGCCACGGTTGTACTTTTGAGTAGCGTGCCGCGCCACGTGCTAGGGATTCTTCCAAAAGGAAAGGGATGTCATTGATGGTACCAAAGTCGATTTCTTCTTCACGGGTAAAACCTGTCACCGATTTAGATGCAAGCAGTTTCTCTCCATTGCTAAGCGTGATAGGCAGTAGGGCGCCTGGACCATGACAAACGGCTGCAACGATGCCGCCATCTTCATAATGCTTTGCAGAGATTTGTGCGAAATCTTCATTGGTCGCTAAGTCAGAAAGTAGACCAAAACCTCCTGGGTAGAAGATTGCATCGTAGTTGTCAGCGTTGATTTGTGAAACTGGAATCGTGTTGTTGACACGGTTTTGGAAATCATCATCAGCCAAGATTTTTGTGTTTACCGCATCATCTTCAATGTCTGTTCCATACAGTGGGGCTTGGCCTCCTTTGATAGAAGCAATGTCGTAATCGAAGCCCGCACCAAGTAATTCTGCAAGTGCATGGGTGAGCTCTGGTGCGTAGGTGCCGTTTGCTTGATCGGTTTCGCCGAGTGTCGCGTGATTCGTTACAACAATGAGTACTTTCTTCATGATGGGGTCCTTTTGGGTTGCTGTATTTTGTTGAGCACCTTCATACTAATTGCTAATCAGATGGGTGATAATAGAGGTAATTAGCAAAACATTATTGCCATATGGCAAAGGTGACTATGGACAGTTTTGAAGGTATCAACGAATTTGTTACGGTTGCGGAGAGCTTAGGGTTTTCTTCTGCTGCGAAACAATTGGGTTGCAGTACCAGCCATGTAAGTCGACAAGTAACAAAGTTAGAGGAACGTTTAGGGGTTGCCTTGCTAGCACGTTCGACACGAATGGTAAGCTTAACGGAAGCAGGGCAAGCGTATTACCAACAATGTAAAGAGTTGGTGATTGGGCTTCAGCAAGCCAATGAGCAACTCACTACACAGCAAACTCAATTGAGTGGTACGTTACGAGTGAGTGCTGCTGGTGCGTTTTCTGAAAATCACGTTGCACCAGCGTTGATGGCGTTTGCGAAACAACATCCGAACCTCACGGTAGAAGTCAACTTCAATACAAGTATGGTCAATTTTATTGAAGATGGTTTTGATTTTGCCATTCGTTACGGACGCCTAAGTGATTCTGGTTTAGTCGCGAGAAAGCTAGTCGATCGCCCCATGGCAGCGGCGGTGAGTCAGAATTATATCGACGAGCATGGTTTTCCTACTCATCCAATACAACTCAAGCACCACAGTTGCATCATCACGAACAAGGACGTTTGGTTATTTGAAAAAGATGGTAAGGCGCTAGATGGCGTGAAAGTCCAAGGACGATGGAAAAGCAACAACGCTAAAACGGTTTTGCAAGCCTGTGAAGACGGATTAGGCGTGGCGTATCTACCAAAGAGTAGCTTTAACGACGCCATTTCTTCCGGGCGATTGGTGCCAATCTTAGAGTCTTATTGGGGAAGTGGTAATAGCAGTTGGATCGTTTATCAGAATCGCCACTTTTTGCCACTACGAGCGCGATTGGCTATCGATTTTTTACTTGATCATTTTGCCGATTGGCAGGAGTAAGAAGGTTCTGCCAATCGGTTTATTTATCCATTTGTTAGATCGTAAACATACTAACGTTTCTACATGTTTTGATAGCTTGGTCCGCCGCCACCTTCTGGTGCTTTCCATATGATATTTTGCGATGGATCTTTGATGTCACAGGTTTTGCAATGCACACAATTTGCGGCATTAATTTGGAATGTTTGCTCGCCTTCGACTTCTACCACTTCATATACGCCAGCAGGGCAGTAGCGCTGGCTTGGCTCATCAAACTTCTTCAAATGGATTTGAATCGGAATATGAGGATAGGTGAGTTGCAAGTGGCAAGGCTGATTCTCTTCGTGTTGTGTACCAGACAAAAATACCGATGAAGGTTTATCGAAGCTGATTATGCCGTCTGGTTTCGCGTATTGAATAGGTTGGCACTCATCATTTGGTTTCAGCTGTTCGTGATCGTGCGAAGGATCAGTGATCGTCCACGGTATTGGTTTCTTGACCAGAGGCTGCCACAAATTGTGTTCGAAGGTGGAAAGTGCGCCGCCAAGCACACTGCCGAACTTGTGGATGTTTGCACCAAAGTTACGTGTGTCACTAAGTTCTTCATACAACCATGAATCTTCAAACTTGGTTTGGTAATCCGGTTCCGAATTGGATTGTATGAATGCTTCGGCAATGGCTTCTGCAGCTAACAAACCGGATTTCATCGCAGTATGGCTGCCTTTGATCTTAGCGACGTTCAAGGTACCTGCATCACAGCCGATCAACAGACCGCCGGGAAATTGCTGTTTCGGCAGAGAAGACAATCCACCTTTTGCAATGGCTCTTGCGCCATAAGCGATACGTTGAGCGCCTTTCAAATGTTGTTCGATTGCAGGGTGGTGCTTAAAGCGTTGAAATTCGTCAAACGGACTTAAGTAAGGATTGCTGTAATTTAAGTCGACTATAAGCCCGACGGCGATTTGGTTGCTCTCCATGTGATAGAGAAAACCGCCGCCTGTGGTATTGGATTCACTCAGAGGATACCCTGCAGAATGAATCACGCTGCCTGATTGATCTCTAGCATCGGCAGGTAACTCCCAAATCTCTTTAAGTCCAAGCGCATAATGTTGCGGTTGTTTATCATCGTCTAAACCAAATCGTTGGATGAGCTCTTTACCTAAATGACCTCGGCACCCCTCGGCGAATACGGTGTATTTGGCTTTTAGCTCAATACCGGCTTCAAAGTTGGGTTTGGCTTCTCCTTGCTTGTCCAAGCCCATGTCGCTGGTGTTTACTCCTGTAACAGCGCCAAATGCATCGTAGTTAATCGTGGATGCAGCGAAACCGGGATAGACCTCAACGCCAAGCGATTCAGCTTGTTCTGCTAACCAACGACACAAGTTCGCTAAGCTGATGACGTAGTTGTTTTCGTCATTGTGCATTGGGTTTGGAGTAAGAAAGTGGGGAACACGAACGTGATTAAGTTCTGTGGTTAGGTACAAGAAGGCATCGTTTTTTACCGCGGCGGAAAGCGGTGCGCCCATGTTTTGCCAATCAGGAAAGAGTTCACCTAATGCGCGCGTTTCGAAAACCGCGCCAGATAAGATATGTGCACCAACTTCTGAGCCTTTCTCTACCACACAAATAGATAGCGGTTCACCTTCACGTTCTTGGTTGAGTTGCGCTAGTCGGCATGCAGCACTCAAACCTGAAGGTCCAGCGCCGACAATCACCACATCAAATTCCATGCATTCTCTTTCCATCTTCTTACTTCCTTTATGCGAAACCTTTCTTTGTGTTTCAGGTGCTTCTTCTATTAAGCAGTGCTCGTATAAAGAACTATAGTCCAGTTGACGTAAACGTAAACTAAACTAAGCTCAAATGGTAACGTCATAGGGCGTGATAAAGATTTTAGGTGACAATGTCACAATGCGTTTTTTGTTAGCAAGGTGATGAAAAGACTGAGCTTTAACACAAATCTTTGTTACGCATGACCCAATTGCTAGGACGCGTATCGCTTTGCGATCTGCTAGGAGGGAATGTGAAAGTACTGGTTGCGATTAAACGTGTAATTGACCCTTACGTTAAAGTAAGAGTGAAATCTGATGGTTCCGGCGTGGAAACTAACAACGTGAAAATGACGATGAACCCATTCTGTGAAATCGCGGTGGAAGAGGCAGTTCGCCTTAAAGAAGCTAGGGTAGCAGAGGAGGTGTTGGTGGTGTCGATTGGTGACACCAGTTGTCAGGAACAATTGCGCTCGGCGCTCGCATTAGGTGCGGATCGTGCGATTCATATTGATGTTGAACAGTCACCAGAACCGCTTGCGGTCGCGAAGTTACTCAAAGCCGTGATGGAGCAAGAACAGGCTCAATTGGTGCTTCTGGGTAAACAGTCAATCGATACGGATAACAACCAAGTCGCGCAAATGATGGCGGCACTGACGAATCGTCCGCAGGGGACATTTGCATCGGAAGTGAAAGTAGAAGGGAAAACGGTTCTGGTTACGCGAGAAATCGATGGTGGCTTAGAAACTCTGAAACTGGATCTGCCTGCGATCATCAGTACGGATTTGCGATTAAATGAACCGCGTTATGCCTCGCTACCGAATATCATGAAAGCAAAGAAGAAGCCGTTATCGGTAATGACGCCAGACTTCTTTGGTGTGAGTGTCGAACGCTCTCAGCAAGTGCTGGAAGTCATGACACCGCCTGCCCGTAAAGCCGGTGAGATGGTTGGCAGTGTGAGCGAGTTAGTCGACAAGCTCAAAAATGAAGCGAAAGTGATTTAGGAGGCATAACCATGGAAAACAAACCGTTAGCAACCTTGGTCGTTGTAGAACACGATAACCAATCACTTTCAGTCGATACATTACGTGCGTTGAGCGCGGCTTCTCAAATTCAACAAGACGGTGCCTCTTTGCCTGTCACCGCCTTGTTAGTCGGACATCAGTTCAGCTCGGTTTTAAATGAGTTGAAGTGTGCGGAGGGCATCTCACAGATCATTGCGATTGATGCAGCTGAATATCAGCATGCATTGGCAGAAAACTTGTCGACCTTGATTGCCGAAGTTGGTCGGGATTATTCGCATATCCTTGCTCCTGCGAGTACCTTCGGTAAGAACTTGATGCCCCGAGTCGCTGCCTTACTGGATGTTGGGCAGTTGTCAGATGTGATTGCAATTGAATCGCTCGATACGGTTGTTCGCCCCATCTATGCCGGTAATGCGTTAGCTAGAGTTCGTTCGGACGATGCTACCAAAGTGATGACGATTCGGAGCTCAGCGTTTGACGCAATTGCGGTGTCTGATTCACCAGTAGTCGAGAATGTCGTGACGTTAGAAACGGTCATTAAGGCAGAGCACAGTGAGTTTGTTTCACAGCAAAAAGCAGAAAGCGAAAGACCAGAACTACCCGCAGCAAACGTTGTTGTCTCTGGTGGTCGAGGGTTAGGCAGCAAAGAGAATTTCGCGCTGGTGGAACAACTTGCCGATAAGCTTGGTGGCGCAATTGGCGCATCACGCGCTGCGGTAGACGCAGGTTTTGTCTCTAACGATTTGCAAGTTGGACAAACGGGTAAAATTGTCGCGCCTCAACTGTACATTGCCGTGGGTATTTCCGGGGCGATTCAGCATTTGGCTGGGATGAAGGATTCCAAGGTGATTGTGGCGATCAACAGTGATCCTGAAGCGCCAATCTTCCAAGTCGCAGATTATGGTTTGGTTGGTGATTTGTTTGAGATTATGCCGGAATTATTGGAGAAGGTTTAAGTTCGGTATTTGTCGGGCGTCATTCCCTAGAGCGAAGAATGAGCGGGCAGGGAATCCCTTCTTGCTCACTGCTTTAAGTCGTCATTCTGAACAGCGAGAAACGAGCGTGATTCAGAATCTATTGTCAAAGTGCGCGGTTAGTTTATTGCTATAAAGGTGCTTCAGCTTTCGTTGTCATTAGATTCCTAGTCGCGCCTAGGCTTGCAGGAATGACGCGCTAGAGTTTCCTTATGAAAATCAGATTCTTGAGGCGATTCTTGTTGAGTGCAAACTAAACAGCATAATTCCTTAGAATGGAGAATGGAGAATGAACGGGCAGGAAATCTCTTTCTTGCTTACTACTTTAAGTCGTCATTCTGAACTGCGAGAAACGAGCGTGATTCAGAAGCTTTTTAAATTCACTCTCAAAACAAAGGGCTTCCAATCGGAAGCCCTTTTGTTATTCATGGCAAAAGCTGCTTAAACACTCGGTTTTCTCAAGTGTTCTGCCAGTACTTTTGTGAATCTTGCTGCTTCACCGCCGGTACATGCTCGGTGGTCAAACGTAATCGACAGTGGCATTGCTTTCACTGCTACAGCTTGTCCTTCTCGAATCACGACTTTCTCAATGATTCGACCTGCACCGACAATAGCGACTTGTGGTGGCGTGACCACAGGCGTTGCGTAAATGCCTGCAATTGCACCAAAGTTTGAAAGCGTAATGGTGGCGTGCTGCAACTGCTCACGACCAATCTTACGCTCACGTATGCCTTGCACGGTTTGATCTAACCAACGGCGTACCTCTTGAGGCTCGTATTCATCAGCGTGTCTTAGAACTGGCACGTACAAACCGTGTCGGCTGTCTACGGCAATACCAATATTCACCGTGCTGTGGACACAACGCGTCATGGTTTCGGCATCGAACCACGCATTCATGGCCGGCTCTTCCTGACACGCATGCACAATGGCTTGGACCAGACGAATACTGATGTCTTCACCTTGTTTCCAGCCCTCCAACACCGCTTCTTCGGTAATGGTGACCGCTGCGACATTATGGTGGGATTCCGCCATGGTTGATACCATGGTTCGGCGTGCGCCTTTGAGTACTTCTGTACCTGGACGCTGTTTGCCTGCTTCATCGTAGATGTCGGCATCGACGATCAAACCATCCGGGCCGCTGCCTTTAACTAACTCCAAATCAACACCCAGTTTCTTCGCTAATAAGCGAGCAGAAGGTAGGGCAGTGATGAGGTTATCTGGCGATGGATTGTGTTCGCCACCAATCCAGAAATCGTCCACATTCACGCTGTGCGCATGTTGGGATACATTACCGACCACGGTTGCTGCATCGGCAGTTTGTTTCTGCTCTGAGACGGTTTGCTCTGCGCCCGTTTCATCGATTTCCAGAAGTAGAGCACCGATGTTGATTACGTCGCCTTCTTCACCATGGCGACTCACGATGCGACCGCCATAAGGAGCAGGGACGTCCACGGTTGCTTTTGCGGTTTCAACAGTAAGCACCACTTGATCGAGCTTGACCATATCGCCAACACTAATATGCCATTTCACAATTTCTGACTCAGCGAGACCTTCGCCGAGATCGGGTAAGTTAAACGTCTTCATTTCCAATCCTCCACGAGTTCGCGCGCGGCGAGCACAATGTCTTCTTCCTGAATCATGTAATAATCTTCGTTGCGGTAGTACGGCATGATGGTATCCATACCTGTGACGCGTTTTGGTGGCGCTTTGAGTAGGCACATCGCATGTTCTGCGGTTCTGGCTAACAGCTCTGAGCCGACACCACAGGTTTTGCTGGCTTCATGTACCACCAAGAGGCGTCCGGTTTTCTCAAGTGAACGGAAGATTGTCGCGGTATCAATGGGTTTGATGCTGGCTAAATCAATCACCTCAACTTCGATACCTTGATTGGACAGCGTTTGAGCCGCTTGCAGTGATTCGACCACGCATGCCCCCCAAGTCACTAACGTAATGTCGCGACCTTTGCGAAGGGTAAAGCAAGTGTCGAGAGGTAGCGCTTCGCCGTTATCCACCACTTCAGATTTCACTGTGCGATAGATACGTTTTGGCTCAAAGAACATCACCGGATCGTTGCTACGAATGGCTGCTAGGAGCAAACCATAAGCGCGTTGCGGTGATGAAGGAATCACAACCTTAAAACCTGCGGTGTGAGCAAACAATGCTTCGACGCTTTCGGAGTGATGCTCTGGTGCGTGAATACCGCCACCAAAGGGCGCGCGGAATACCGCAGGGCAGGTAAGTCGACCACGAGTACGGTTACGCATTCGCGCTGCATGACACATCAAATGCTCCAATGCAGGGAAGACAAAGCCTTGGAATTGAAACTCGGCTACAGGTCGTAAGCCTTGCGTTGCCATACCGACAGTGACACCGCCAATAAGCGCTTCAGCTAGAGGTGTGTCGATAACGCGCTTGAGACCGTATTTTTGTTTGAGTCCAACAGTGGCGCGGAATACACCGCCGTTATCACCCACATCTTCGCCAAGGACGATGACATTCGGATCGTGTTCCATTTCATGGTGCAGTGCGAGGTTCACTGCTTCCACTAACGTGAGTTCAGCCATGTTTCCCTCCCTGCATTCGCATTGCTTTGTTGATTAGATCATCCCTTTGCGCATGAAGCTCTTGGGGTAGGGATTCATAAAGGAAATCGAAGCCCGTTTCAGGCGCTTGATTCGGCATGTTGAGATAACGTTCAACGGCGAGTTCTACTTGTTCTTTACAGTGGGCTTGCCACTCTTGCTCTTTCTCGTTACTCCAAACGCCTTGATTGGTGAGAAAAGCTTTAAGTCGACGAACGGGTTCATATTGCCAAGCCGTTTGAACCTCGTCCTCGTTACGATAGCGAGTCGCGTCGTCGGCGGTGGTGTGGTCGCTCAAGCGGTAACTTACCGCTTCAATCAACGTTGCGCCTTTGCCTTTTCTCGCTCGTTCGAGGGCAGTCATTGTTGCATCAAACACTGCAACGACATCGTTGCCATCCACCGTAATTCCGGGGATACCAGCGCCTTTGGCTTTCTCTGAGAGAAATTCCGCGGCACATTGCAAACTACGCGGCACGGAAATCGCCCATTGGTTGTTGTTCACCACAAAGACTAATGGGATGTTCCATGCGCCCGCACAGTTAATGGATTCAAGGAAATCGCCTTTGGAAGTGCCGCCATCGCCGCACATCACCAAAGCCGCATCGTGATTGCCTTGGATTTTCAGTGCTGCCGCAACACCAACGGCATGGGTACACTGGGTTGCGATTGGGACACAGAAGGGGAGATCTTTACTAGGAAAAGGACTGCCTTCAGGCGCGAAGTCGCTGCCGCGTTCATCGCCTCCCCAATATTGCAGGTTCTTTTCCATTCCTATGCCACGGCACCACATGGCGGGCATATCACGATAATAAGGCACGAAAACATCGGTGGTGTTAAGCGCTCTGCCCACAGCAATACCAACAGCTTCCGAGCCAAGGTGTGATGGGTAGGTGCCCAATTTCCCAGTGCGTTGCAGGGCAACGGCTTTGTTATCGTAGGTCCGGGTTAATACCATGTCTTGGTAAAATCCGACCAAAGTTTCAAGATCAGCCCAGTTGGGTAGTTGGCTGACGAGGTTCCCATCATGGTCGATAAACCGATGCATGGGTAATGCCTGAACGTTCATCTCAAGCTCCTTTTGACGCTGCGGGTCTTTTGGACTGCAGCTGCTCATTATTTCGATCTCAGCCTGTATGGGTACTCAGGCTTTGATATCAGCGCAAAAGGTCATACCTAGGATTGCAGTTGTTTTTGATAGTTATTGACGCATCTGTCGTTCGTCTCTCTAACAAAACTGTGTTCTGGAAAAACACAAGGCGTCGCTTGATACTGCTGTTTACACCGCCTAATCCAGTGATGAATCTTGATATAACCAGATACTGTAAGTGTAAACAAAATGTTAAATTATGCTTTAATTTACGCAATGCTCCACAGTAAAATTTCGCTTACAGTGTATTTTTATAGGATAAAACACTGGTTTTAAGAATTGTACGTTTTCAGAATTGAATGGAATCACTGACTTTGACCAGAAATTTGCGACAAAATTACGCTGTGAAATTTCACAACTTGAATGGTTTTTAAGCACTTTGAGGTGATAATTCAGTAACACGTTATTCTCGTCGTCACGCTTTGACTAGATAGAGTCACTTGTCACTTCCCAAGGTTGGGGAATGCATGTAGTGTGACCCATAATTAAAGTCTGTGATACTCATGGAGAAGTTATGTACCACATTCATGTTTATTTTCCGCTTCAGCAGCAGGAAAAAGCTCAAGCCTTGAATGAAATTATTCGTCAAGAACGCCAAGACGTGCTGCGCGTTTTTCCGTTAGTGTGTAAATTGGTTGGGCCCCATAAGATGCCAATGTTTGAACTGCACGTTGAATCCGTGAGCGAGGAATTTATCGCTTGGTTAGATACCATTCGAGGTGGCTTCTCTGTCTTAATCCATCCAGTCAGCGATAACGAATTACGTGATCACACAGAACATGCGATTTGGCTCGGGCGCGAACTCGGAGTATTTGAGGAAAAGCTCGAAGCGTAAATCGTTGGGGTAGGCGACGCTTCCCCTCCTTGTTCGTCCTACCCAGATTCAGCAATTCCGTCCATCGTGTGCTAAACCTAAATAACGATAGTGATAAAAGAGTCACCATCGTATGTTCTTATATTTGATGTTTAGCAACGCATTAAAACAAGATTTAGCATATAAATCAGGGAAGTGCAGTATACGACCCCAACGCCATTGGCAGTGGAAAGGACATTTCTAGAGGGGAAAGGGGATGCTAACAATACTCTTGGTGGCACTAGCGCTGTATATCTTTTGGCTGTTGTTTCGTAATGGCCCTGCATTTGCCGAGCGTGTGCCAAGTAAAAAACGTAATTGGGTCGGACCAACCGCTAACCAAGAAGAGTGGCAAGGCTATTGTTCAGAAGTCTTTCAACCATTCAGTTCTCAAACTACCTTTTATGCCATCGCCTATTTTGCCAACTTCGTTGCGGCTGCGAATGCGATTTCGTGGTCGATCATTTATGAAGGTGACTATCCCATCATCATGAGTCGTTTTGGTAGCTATTTCATCGTTAATACTCATGATGCGCTGTTGGTTTCAGGGTTTGTCGCGTTGGCGTGCTTTATTATAAATTGGCAACTTGCTGTCCATTGCGCAGGAATCATGAGCCAATATTTGGTGCGCATACTCATCATTAACCGCACTCGTTTCGTAGCGATTAGCTTAGTGTTTTGTAGCTATTTTGCATACTTACTTACAGTAGGCATTTTTTGGCTCTTCCACGATGGATACTCGATTTGGCATGGGCTTACGCTCACTCCGGTATTTCTGCTTTTGGCGTTGCTTCTTGCGTTTGTACTGCCCTCAATGAAAAAAGAGCCTGTAGAGAAAGACTAAAGCAAGATTCAATTCAAGTTGTTGCGCTAGAATTTCCACGACTGTTGAGGTAGGATTGCCGACCTTTTTTGTCAGTGGGAGGACTTATGTACATCGGCTTTGACTATGGCACCGCAAACTGTTCGGTGGCGAAAATGGAACAAGGTGAGCCTCAGTTGCTTAATCTTGAGGGGAGTAGCCCTTACATTCCTTCCACCCTTGCGTCACCAACGCGTGAATCGGTGTCTGAACACCTATTTCGTCATCGTAATATCAAGCCTTTTGATAAAGTGGGTGAGCAAGTTCTGCGTCGCGCTATAAACTTCAACCGCGAAGAGAGCATTGAACTTGAGCCTGAAGATATGGCGTTTGGACAAGCAGCGCTGAATCGTTACTTAGAAGATCCTCGCGATATTTACTATGTGAAGTCACCGAAGTCTTTCTTAGGTGCATCTGGCCTGCGTGACGTTCAGTTAAGTTTCTTTGAAGATCTAGTGTGCGCCATGATGGACAACATCAAGTCGCAAGCTGAGAACGATGCGCAGCAAATCATTACTGATGCGGTGATTGGTCGTCCTATCAATTTCCACGGACGTGGAGGAGAAACGGCGAACATCCAAGCAGAAGGTATTCTCTTAAGAGCAGCAAAACGTGCTGGCTTCCAAAATGTTGAGTTTCAATTTGAGCCTGTTGCCGCGGGTCTGGAATATGAAGCGACGCTAACGGAAGATAAAACCATTCTGGTGGTCGATATTGGCGGTGGTACGACAGACTGTTCTTTGATTCAAATGGGACCATCTTGGCGTGGTAAAGCGGATCGCACAGCAAGTCTGTTGGCGCACAGTGGCCAGCGTGTCGGTGGTAACGATTTGGATATTGCATTGGCGTTCAAACAACTGATGTTCCCATTTGGTATGGAGAGTAAGATGGAGTCGGGCATCGTTATGCCAACCACACAGTTCTGGAACCCAATTGCGATCAACAACGTAGAAGCGCAGAGTGACTTTTATTCTCGTGAGAACCTTTCGGCGTTGAAACTTCTGCACAAGCAAGCGCAAGAGCCACAAAAGCTTGCTCGCTTGTTAGAGGTTTACCATGAGTCTCTGGGTTATAACATTGTCCGTCGTGCGGAAGAGGCGAAAGTCGCGCTTTCTGAACAAGCTTCCTACCGTGCGGGCGTTAACCTGTTGTCTGAGTTTATTGAGGTGGATGTTCAACGTGACGAGATGATCGAAGCGATTGAATCGCCAAAGAACAAGATGACAGCGTTAGTAACAGAAGCGGTAGAGCAAGCGGGCGTAAAACCGGATGCGATCTTTATGACAGGCGGTTCGGCACGTTCACCTATTTTGCGTGATGCAGTGCAGACAGTATTGCCAAATATTCCGGTGGTGAGTGGTAACTACTTTGGTTCGGTAACCGCAGGTCTAGCGCGCTGGGCAGAGGTTTGCTTTAAGTAAGACTGAGTTAGCTGTTAATAGATTCCTGATCTCGCGTAGGCTCGTCGCAGTGACGAAGGGAGTTTGGCCAATGTGCTGAGCACTAAGCCACTCAAACTTTGATAGAAGACTAAATGGGGTCACTCCCTAGAGCGGGGAACGAGCGAGTAGGGAATCTCTCAAGTACACATAATTAAAGCCTTAAGTACCAAAAGCAAAAGAGCCCGCTGAAGTCGCGGGCTCTTTTCGTTTAAGCGATTAATGGTGGTGCGTGTGCTTTTCCATGTGGTCTTTTTTCTCAACCGCCATTTCTACTTCCACTTTACCTGCTTTTTTGAACGTCAAAGTCACAGGGAAACGGTCGCCTTCTTTTAGCGTTTGGGTTGGGTTGAAGATCATGAGATGGAAGTTGCCTGGCTTGAATTCCACTTTCTGCTGAGGCTCTACCACGACTTCATCAATCTTAATCATCTTCATCATGCCGTCTTCTTTCGTGTGAGTATGAATCTCTACACGGTCAGCAATCGGTGTTGAAGCTGCAATCAGCGCGTCATCAGCATCACCTAGGTTACTTAGCTGGAAGAAACCGCCAATCACTGGCGCATTTGGTGGCGCCTCTCGGCTCCAAGGATGATCGATGTGAATCTTGCCTGCTTCGTATTCGTGAGCAAGGCTGAGTGGGCTTGCTAATAGAGCAATAAGAGCGAAGGCTGTGGTTTTCATTGTTTTAAGCATTAGTGTTTTCCTTTTGAAATTTTGCTTCTCCGAATCGTTTGTTCGATCGGACTAATTGTTATTGTTGTGCGCCACATGCATAGCATTAGGCAAGGAAAGCACGAGGTGGTGATTGTTTTGGTGCGACGTGTTTATACACTTGTCGACCACATAGGGCGAAGTCGTAGGATATTAATGTGTGCTTGCGGCGTCGCAGCCAAAATATGGTGGCAAGAAAGAGCCCTAACGCAACGGAGATAAAGAATTGAGCGGCTTGCAATAATGGACATTCAAATTGGATGCTGTCGTGCAGATTGAGATCTTGAATGAAGTCTGAGTTGGGAAGTGCATTCGCTTGAATTAACTCGTTAACATCGACCCATTTAAAGCCATCTGCAGTACACAGTAGCACCTTCTCATCTTGTACTTGGTTGAGCCAGTTTTCACCGTGAATTTGCGTAGGGTTGAGCGCGACGGTGGATGTCAGGTACAACTGAAACAGCACTGCGATGATTATCGCTACTGCGCTTATAGTTGGTTTTCCTGATTGTATTTTGACTGTTTCCATACGACGCGATACTTCATTGTTTCGGCGCGGGATACTAACAAATGAGCGTTAAATTGTAACTGGTAGTTTATAAAAAGGTGATGTGAGTGTGTTTTATTTGTTTTGTGGATTATTGTTCTAAAGATAAATATCTAAAATTGCGTTGCTCACAGCACAGCGTAACCTGTTGGCTTGCTGAATGGCGCGGATTTGATTGGTGATTTTGCGTGCTAGAATCGCGCTTATTCAATTCAAAGTGACTATCTATTCTTCACTTGTTTTCCATTAACGGAATTATGACAGTAATTTAATAAAGGATACGGTATTCTCCGCACCTTTGTAGTTGCCTGAAGCGCCCGTCATATAAGGGTTGCGGAATCTTAAGAAATTTCTCCAATGAAATACGAACAACAGATCGGATATCGATACCCTAAAGGTCGCTTTGCGATGGTGAGCGTGTATGCGTTTACTGGTGCAGCGATTTTAGCATCGACTATTTTCTCTCTTTTACTGTTTTTGTCGATTGATGAAAACCCAATGATGCAGGCGCTATTTGGCGGTCTGGCCATCATATTTGAAGCGGGTAAATTTTACGCTTGGTATGAATACGGTGAGCGTCGTGCCCATCGAAACTACGCAGGTGCCTTAACAGCATTGGTGTTTTATTTGGTTCTCGCTGCCATTTCTATTGGTGGCAGTATCGGTGGTATCAACAGTGCGACCAACAGTGCACAAAGCCATATCTCGGTAGAGCAGGCAAAAGTTGAAGCCTACAACCGTCAGATTGCATCAATCGATAAACAGATTGAACTGAACAACATGGCGGCGCAAAAGTACATCGAAATGGAGCGCATCGCGACAGGTGTCTCTCGTATTCAAGAGCAAAACAAGAAATTGCGTGAAGAACAGCAACGCCTAGCGACGGAACGCGACAGCTTACCGCCAGTAGCGCAAGGTTCGGTGATCGGCTTGATTGACAGCTTGGCGAAAGCATTCGGTACTACATCGTCTCAAGCGCAGCTGGGTTTGGTGGTCTTCTTATCAATCTTGTTGGACTTCTTCGCAGCGTTTTTCGTTGGATTGATTGGTGAAGAGAACCGCTTCCGTCATTACTTCCGCAGAAACGATGGTATTACGCTAGCGAACGTTCGTGATATTGAACTCGAACCGGCGGGTTACTTACCTCATATTAAAGAGGAAGAACAACCTGAAATGTCTGTGCCAATTGAGCCAGAAGAACCAAAGACGTTATTAGAACAAGTGAGTGATGCGCTAAAAGGGCATCAAGTGATATGTACTAAGAAAGCCGTCGCGAAGCAGTTCCGACTTTCAGCAGAAGAAGTTGATAAAGTATTTGAAGAATTGGCTGAGCTTGGTTTAGTCGGTAAGAAAGCGAATCACCATTACCATTGGATTGGTCAAGCTGAAGCGGCTTAAGCATTTCGAGCGAAAAACAAAAGAGCGTCCATCTGGGCGCTCTTTTTGTACGCGGAAACACAGCATTAATCCGTGATGATTTTCTTGGTTGTGTTCTTAAGAGGTTTCTTTTCTTTTTCTGGCATTGCAGCATCAACTGCTTTACCTGCAATCCCCTCATCTGGCAGAGCGTCTTTGCCCGCTTCTACGGTGGTATCTTTCAACGCTTCTTTTGGGGTACAACGACCACCAACACCAACAACCGCTTTGGTTGCCGTTGCTTTCGCGGCTTTTTCAGCATCACAGTCGGGGTCCATTACGCCTGCATAGCTGGCTGTAGAAACAAACAAGAAAAGAAGGAGGGCCAGATTACGTATTTTCATTCCAGTTACCGTATTTATGTAAACATGCATTAAGTGTAACTGAGGGATTCTGATTTGCAGGAAAAGAAAAGTGCCGCCAAAGCGACACTTGTGGGTTTCTGTTGTAATTTCGGAAGTTTAGTCGTTCGCGAGCTCAATTTCTCTTGCGATATTTTGATCACCTACAACCACACCATCAACCTCAATCGTTGCACCATCTAGGTTGGCTTCCTGTACTCCTTCGAGTTGAGTATTGCTATCAATCACGACGGTTTTGGTTTGAAATTCAGGCCCATGCTCGTTTTGGCAAGCAAGAACAAACGTTCGGGAGTCTGCGTTATAGCTGTTTACTGAACCGGTGCACTCAAAAGATTCAACTCGCTCTGGTGTTGCATCAGCCTTTGTTGCAGCAAAACTGCTTGCTGAAGCACAAGCGCTGAAAATCATCATTAGAGGCAGTGTTATTTTACGCATTATTAATCCCTCATTTGGTCATACGTATCTGTTGTAAAGAGGATAGAAGAAAAGTCGATACGGGAGGAAAAGAAGCATCAAATTGTGATGCTTCTTAAATATTTGCGTGTATTTACATTACGTTAGTCGTCGTGACTTTCTGCTTCTACTTCACGTGCTACGTTTTGGTTGTTGATGATCACACCTTCAACTTCGACTTTAGTGCCGTTTAGATTGTGCTTTTCTAAGCCTTCAAAGCGAGTTTGAGCGTCAATCACAACGGTGTTGTTGGACATGACTTGGTCTGCATCATTTTCACAGCGTGAAACTTGGAACGTTTCCGTGTTTACGTTGTAGTTTGTTACCACACCTTCACATTCAAACTCTTTACCTTGCCAGTTACTGTCGTGGTCACCATCAAAATCTGGGCCGTCGATCTCGACTTCGGTCGCCGTGCGAACGCCATTTTTCATTACAGACGTTACTTCAACTTCTTGGCCTTGTTTCAAGTCGGTTTTAGTCCCGTCTTCAAAGCGGGTCGCGTTATCGACAACGAAGTTACCACGGTAGTTTAGTGAGAATTGGCTGTAGTCATTAGCGACCCAAGTAACAATGCCTTCTACGTCGTTATCACCGACCAAGCTGTCGTAGTTTTCGACTTCAACTTCTGTAGCCATGAAAACATCGCCTTGCATCGTACCTTCGGCTTCTATCCATTCGCCAACGCTCAAACCATCAACTCGGTCATAAGAGACTGTGACGTTCGCACCTAGTTTGAATGTACCGTTATTGGTGTCAATGCTTGAGATACGACCTTCAATTTCATCAGGACCGTTGTAATCGAAATCAAACTTAACGACGGATAGCACTTTGTAGCCCGCATCAGCGGTTGGTAGTGAAGACACCATAACCCAGTCGCCTTGGTCGATTTCATCACTTAAACCTTCAAAATGAAGTTCAACACCGTTTACCGTGAACGTTTTGTTGATGTGGTCAATCGCGGTCACCGTGCCAGTCATGGTCGGTTCTAGCGTAACAACAACCGGTTCCTCTGTTGATTTTTCTGTTCCAGAACCCACTTGAACCATCATGTTTGGCTGAACGGCGCCAAGGTTGGTTTCTTTTGAACCATACATGACTTCAGAAACGCGGTAGGTGTAGCCATTTACTGTAATGGTGCTTTTCGCTTCGTTTACGGACTCAACCGTACCAATCGCTGAGCTTGGTTTTGCTGCCGGTTGAGGAGAAGAGCTGCTACCGTCACCAGAACCACCACAACCCGATAATGCAATGCCCACTGCGGCTACAAGCGCTAATTTTTTCATGATTTATACCTGTTTTTGAAAGCTTATTTATGAATTTGGTTGTATCTTATGATGCGTATCGTGAAGTGTTCGTGAAGAAACGTGAGCCTATGAAAATATTAATTGTCGATGATAATCACAATGTTTCAGAAACTATTGCCGATTATCTGGAATTGGAAGGGATGACGATAGATTGCGCTTATCATGGAGAGGCCGCGCTAAATTTAATTCAAGAAAATCATTATGATGTGATCATTATGGACATCATGATGCCGAAACTTGATGGCATCAGTACCGTCCATAAACTGCGTCAAGAGTATCTATGTGGTACGCCGATATTATTTTTAACCGCCAAAGATACGTTAGACGACAAAGTTGCCGCGTTTCAAGCTGGGGGTGACGACTATTTGATGAAGCCATTTGCAATGCAAGAGTTGAGTTTACGTGTGCATGCACTGGCAAATCGAGGCCCGAGACAAGATGTTGGCACGCTCAAATTTGCCGACATTAGTTTGGATGTGCGTACCGACCAAGTCACAAGAATGGGTAAAGCACTCAAACTGAGTCGTATTCAAACTAAGATCTTAAAACTGTTATTAAAGCGGGCTCCGGCATCGGTATCTCGAACCGAAGTTATTGAGGATGTCTGGGGGGATGAACCTCCGGGCAGTGATGCGTTGCGTAGTCATATTTACGGGCTAAGAACTGCACTCGATAAAGGGTTTGATGATTCTAGATTAGAGACCATTCATGGACAAGGTTATCGACTTAAAGCATAAAGATTACCCAAGCATTTATCGCAAAATTCGTTGGGGTTTTGGCCTTATGACGTTTGCGATGTTTACGTTGTTTTGGTCATTAATTTATGTGGCAGAGAACAAACTGGAAGTGTTGAGCTTGCATCACTGGCTCGATACTGAAGTGGTTCTATACAAAGAGAATTACAAAAAGCAGGGTTGGGATGCCCCTTTGCCAAACGTGATGGAGTTTGATTCCTACTGGAGCAAAGCTCCGACACCTGATTGGCTGCTGTCGTTTAAGTTTCCAGGCTTCTATGAATACCTATTGGGTGAAGAGGATAAGCACTTTGTTGTCTTCGAGCACCCATCTGGTGAAGGATTGATGTACATCGTCTTTCAAGATGATTCCGATGATTATTTGGATGAGTACGAAAGCTCGTTGCATCAGTTTACTTTTTTCTTGGGTGGCTTGTTTTCCATCATCATGGTTGGCTACGGTGTTTACATGGTGCGAATTCTTTCTCGTCCACTGGCGAAAATTGAAGGCAAAATCGGCTGTATGCCGCCAGACCAACCCGCGTTTGAAGTCGATACTAAGTTCAGTGAAACCCGACATATTGAGCAAACTTTGCTGGACAGTAAAAACAACATCGCAGGTTACTTCCGACGAGAGCAAGAGTTTAGCCGATTTGCATCACACGAACTTCGAACGCCCATCATGGTAATAAAAGGCTCCGCAGATATTTTAAGCCGAGTGCCAGATCAACCACGCGTCGCGCAAAAAGCCATTGCGCGCCTTCAACTGGCCAGTGAAGAAATGCGGGTTCTAACGGAAGCTTTCTTACTGTTAGGGAAAGAGAATGTTGAGCCGCAGCACTACGGCGACCATGAATTGATTGTTTGCCTCAATCAACAGCTAGAAGAGCTTGCTCCTCTGTTTGCTAAACAAGGTGCAGAGTACCAGTTAAGGGAAAAAGACAGTGGTGTGGTGCATGCGCCTGAGAGTTTTATCACCATTGTGATCAATAACCTGATTAAGAATGCATTCAGCTACAGTGTTGGTGACATCGAGATTGAACTGAATAGCACTCAATTGGTGGTTGTGAATCGCCATGATGGTAATGAGACCTACAATGCCGGTTATGGCTGTGGGCTTGTGATTGTGCAACGCATCTGTGAGCGCATGAGTTGGCCGTTTGAATTAGAGGATGATGGCGTAAGGTTTACGGCCAAAATCGACTTTGTTTCCTGATTGAGCACTTCGATTAGGGGAGTGCTTCGAACGGTGTGAATAACGAAAAGCCAGAGATTTCACTCTGGTTTTTTTGTACCTAACTGCCAGTGAAAAAAGAAAAAACACTGATATGAATTAGACTCTAGGGAGTGGAAGGGAAACTCAAGGAGCGACTATGCTTTCGTACCACGTAAGTAAGAGCGTTGAAATCGAAAAGACGCAAAGCGAGATTATCGATTATCTCAAAGATTTTAAGAATTGGCCGGAATGGTCTCCTTGGCTTATTTTAGAGCCGGATTGCGAGCTGACTTACAGCAATGAGCAGGGGCTGGTCGGTTCCGGCTATCAGTGGAACGGGAAGCGTGTTGGTACTGGGGCTATGGTCTTAGAGAGCACACAAGAACATCGTTTAGATATGGAATTGCACTTTTTCCGCCCTTTTAAAAGTCATGCGAAAGTGACGTTAATCGTCACGCCATCAGAGAAAGGATCTGTGGTGGAATGGCAGATGCAATCAAGCGTGCCGTGGTTTTTATTCTTCTTGAAAGGCATGTTTAAAAGCATGATTGAGATGGACTATGAACGTGGGCTGCGCATGCTGAAGCGCCAATTAGAGACCGGAACTGTCTTATCTGAATTGGTTGAAGTCGGTAGTCGTCAGCAAAATGAAATTAACTACATTGGCTTAACGGGTTCCGGCATGATGAATGATCTGGGACCAATCATGCAAGATCACATTGAACGATTATTTGACCTCGTAGAAAAAGAGAAGCTACCTGTGACCGGGGAGCTCTTCTGCTATTACTTATCCATGGACATGAAGCGTGGATACTTTGAATTTATTACCTGTTTACCAGTTAAAGCTGGCGTTGCCGCGATGAGTGATTTTGTTGCTGGAACCATTCCTGCCAGTGACACCTTTGTTGTGGAGCATAAAGGTGAATATTGGTTTCTGGGTAATGCATGGTCAATGGCGATGAGTGTTACTCGGCATGATGGTGTTAGAGTGAAAAACAAACCTTTGGGTATTGAACGCTACTTAAACAGTCCGCATGATACTGAGCAGGCTGAGCTGCGCACTGAGGTTATCTTATTTAAGAAATGATGTGCGTTGTAAAACTATGAACTAACGCCATGTTTCATCCTAACTGCATGATAGTATTCGTTAATGCTTTAACATTAGAACGATACTCAAGTTGATGAGTGCCATATTGGCATCATCGCATTATGTCATGGATGAGATATGAAACTGAAAACCCCTCTAATAACTGCCTGCTTATTTGCCAGTCCTGTCTTTGCCAGCGAGGCGCCTAAAAACATCATCTATATGATTGGTGATGGGATGGGACCTGCCTTTACCTCTGCCTACCGTTATTATCATGATGACCTAGCCACAAAAGAGATTGAGCCGACGGTGTTTGACTCGATCTTAGTTGGTATGGCAAAGACGTATCCTGATGACGTCACCTATGTTACTGACAGTGCAGCAAGCGCGACGGCACTGAGCAGTGGCATTAAGAGTTATAACGGTGCTGTGGCGGTTGATGTCGATAAAAAGCCAGTTAAAACCATGCTTGAGATGGCAAAAGAGCAGGGGATGACGACTGGATTAGTAGCAACGTCACAAATTAATCACGCCACGCCAGCGAGCTTTGCAGCTCACAATGAATCTCGTCGAAACTATGATGAGATTGCCAATGACTACATTGATAACAAAGTCGATGATCAGTTACCTGTTGATTTATTACTTGGTGGCGGTGTGCGTTATTTTGAACGTGAAGATCGCAATTTGGTTGAAGAATTTAAACAGCAAGGTTACCAGTACATTACCGATTTCAAAGACCTTCCTGCATTGCAAACTTTACCTGCGTTAGGCCTGTTCGCAGATAAGGCATTTCCATTTGCGCTTGATGAGAATCCCACTCGTCTAGAGGAAATGACCAACAAAGCTCTCTCACTGCTGCAACGTCGAGATAACGGTTTTTTCGTTATGATTGAAGGCAGTCAAATTGATTGGTGTGGCCACGCGAACGACATTGCGTGCGCGATGGCAGAAATGGATGACTTTGCCAAATCGATTGAATTGGCGAAAGCTTATGTCGATGCGCATCCAGACACTTTGTTGGTGGTGACGGCTGACCACTCCACAGGCGGTTTAACTATCGGTGCAAATGGACAATACCAATGGGATACAGAGGCGATTAAAGGAGTTCATCAAACTGCATGGCCCTTAGCGATGTCATTAGCGCAGTCTCACGATATGATCAAAACATGGAATGCTTCTGTGGATTGGGAATTGTCGAAAGAGCAAGGTAGACAACTCGCTTATGCGAAATTAAGTGAAGAACCAGCGAAAGCGCTTTATAAAGAAGTGAAAGACATCATCAACAAGAAGAGTTTTACTGGTTGGACGACGAAGGGCCATACCGCTGTTGATGTTCAAGTGTTCGCTTACGGGAAAGGGGCTGATAAGTTTGTGGGCTCACAGAACAATACCGATATTGCCAAGAAGTTGATCGGGTTTATTCAATAAATTAGATTGAAGCTGATTAGTAAAGAAAATGCCTCAGCGATTGCTGAGGCATTTTTATCAGCCAACTTCTCTTGCTAGAGAATTATTGTGCACGGTATTTACCGCTGTTTAGTTCAATTTTAGACGCTTTTACGCGACTGTCCGCATTTAGGTAATCACTGATGCCAAGAAGATCTTGGCCTTCTGATGCTTTAAACACCGCGGATTCACCTTGTGTGAAGACAACTTCAAGTTTCAGCTCCTTTGCTACGGCCTTTGCATCCGCAGGACTTTTTACTGTTACAAAGATAAGGCCTGTGGCTTTAGATACGTTACTAAACGCGTTCTTAAACACCTCATCACCTGCATGCAGTTCAGCGGCTTCAGATAAGTTATCGACTGATAGCTTACGGTAGTCTTGGCCGTTAACTTCTAACGCGTCAGAAGCGACGAATAGCTCAGGAGTTGGTTGCTCTGCCAATTGCTGTGCACTTGCAGTTGCCGCCATTGTTGAAAGAGCCAGAATAGAAAAAGTCATAAATTTCATGTGATTGACTCCTTAGTGACCGAAGATGCGCATAGACCAGTTTTTGATAACCCCTGGTTGTGCGTTGTTTGCCATCGGTACATCATAGATAGCAGAAGAGTTGAAATATGCAATGAATGAGAATACTTCATCACCGTTGGTATCGATCGCGCGTAGCGTCCATTCGCCTTTCGCATTCTCACCGTAGAACTGGTTCGACAGCATTAGTTGGTTTTCGTAACCTGCCACTGTTGGATCAAGTGATTGACCAACAAGGCCGTTGCGAGGCGTTTGTAGAACAGAACGCGTACCTGATGGAGAAATTAGTTCAATTGCCAAATCTGGTAGGCGTGAGTGTTCCAGCGTTAGCTTAACTTGAACAGACTCAACCGTTAAGTCTTCAGTGATCGCAATAGCAGAAGAGCCGCCTGTTAAGCTTGCATCTGGAACGCTCACTTCAGTTGCATTGTTTGCCCATGGCGTAATGACTTGTGCAGGTAGAACGTTGTTTGTCATACGTGCACGCTTCATTGCTTCATCTAGGTTAACGGCACCAAAACCATAGAAGGAATGGAAATCAACGCCCGCTGCGTTTTTCTGCCATGGTGAAATAGCTTCATAACTGACAACTTCACCTTGGTTGTTGACAAATTCAAGTGCAACACCTGAGTGATCTTTGTCCGTGACACTTGCTGTTTCTGCAAGAAGAGCACGAACATCACGAGCTGATAACGCGTGGTTTGTCGACATGATTGCGGCAATCGCACCAGAGGTGTTTGGAGCAGCAGAAGACGTACCATTCATCGTGCTGGTGTAGTTACAGTTTGGATCTTGCTCTGTACCGCCATGCAAGCCATTAATACCCAAATCTGCGCTGGTGTTTTGACCTTCTTCACAGCCCATTAAGTCCGTTGTTACCATTGCTGGAAAGTCTTGGCCGTATTCACCCGCTGGTGCAGCAACCCAAACGTTTGTACCTACAGACGAGTAACTTGCACGTGTACCATCGGCACGTAATGCACTAGTGACTAGGTTGTAGTAACTTGCGTTGTCATAAGACTGCTGTGAGTTGTGCATTGGTAAGCCTTTGTTACCACCACCGGCGAAGAAATCGCCTGGAAGAACGAAGAATCGGCCAGTATTGAAGTAACGATAACCGTTACCTGCAGACTTAACGAAGACTGCTCCACGGCCCCATGCGTTACTTTCACTCACATCTTTCATGACATCCATTTCGAGTTTGAACTGAGGATCGTTCTCGTCGAATGGGATAGGGGTAAGTGGGCTAAAGCCATAACTTTGGTTGAATACGCGCACGTCGCTGGTAGACGCGTCTGCACCGTGAGAAATTAACCAACCTTCAAGCGTTTGGTTAGCGAGCCAGTTAAAGCCCATCAAAGAAGAGCGAGAAGCGACACCGCGAACGCCTTCACCGTTATTACCGACCGCACTGATCAAACCGGCAACGGCAGTACCGTGACCATTTGCATCGACTGGGTAGTCGGCTGGGAATGAAGAGTCTTCAACAAAGTTTCTGCTGCCTGTGACTACGTTACCTGCAAGGTCTGGGTGGTCGATTTGAACACCAGAATCGATAACGGCAACTTTCACCCCAACGCCAGCAATACCCATTGCTTGTGTCAGGTTGGTGTTTAAATCGTTACCCGCAACCGCAGGATTGGCCGCGAACGCTGTTTGTCCTGTGTTGTTTAAGTGCCATTGCTCTGAATAGAGCGGATCGTATGCCGAGACGGCAGGAGAAATACCTACTGCCAACATCGCGGCGAATAGGCGATTAATGCGTGTTTCCATTTGTGACCTCATTGTCTTTGTTTGGAATTTTTGTCCCTGTTCGATACTCCTTTAAACAGGTCTAAACAAAGCTAGCGGTTAACTAAGGAGACGAAAACTGTTTACATCTTATTTACGTTCTTTTTTCGACGCACGACATTATCTTGACGTTAACTGCTTGAAGTCACTTGGGATTCTGGATATTTGACTGGAAGATAGCGTGTTTAAAAAGCAGGAAAACTAGAGTAATTTCCTGCTTTTTATGGAATGGGGTGATTTATATGGCAGGTTGTATGGTTGCCTCAGGTTCTGTAGGGGCTTGTTCTTTACGAGACAGCAGACCGTCAACTACCTTTTCAACATAAAACTTCTTAAATTCTTTATCGCACCATTTCTTGTTCAAACCGCGACGGTTGAACTCAGCACCGATTGCTACTCGAGTTTGATTTGTGGCGCGATTGTAGTAGAGCGTTTCACATAATTGCATGTTACTCATTTGCTGAGCGTACACATTAACACTGCTACTTCGCATTCCAAGTTGGGAAGCCTGTTGGTTACTGCATGCAGCCAAAAAGAAAGGGGCAAATGCAGCAAGAATCCATATTTTTTTCATTGTGCTTTTCTATGACGTCGAGTGAATTTTGTGCTGGTTACGACCAGCTTGTTTGGCATCATACAGAGATTGGTCCGCGGCAAAGAACCACTTATCCCACTCTTGTTTGATCGATTGAGCGCTTAACTCGTTGACCGCGCCGAGAGAGATTGTGGCGCTTAGCGACTGTGAGTCAACCTCTAGATTGTTGTTTTCTACTGCAAGTCTCAAACGGTTGAGTGTTTTTGCACAGTCGTCGACGTGACGGATTTCGAACAATAATACAAACTCTTCACCACCCCAACGAACCAAAAGGTCACCAGAGCGTGTCGCCTCATCCAAAATAGTGGCGACGTGTATCAGCATCTTATCGCCTAAGTCGTGCCCGTATTGGTCATTGAACGATTTGAAGTGGTCGATATCAATGACCGCTAAGGCAAACTTTCTATCTGGACTGCGACGAGCCATATTTTCCAACCAGCTAGGAAGGTAGCGGCGGTTATGGACTTTAGTTAGCGGGTCTGTTGTGTTCTGTTGCGCCAACTCTTCGTTGATCTTATTCATCTGGCGGATGTAACGGAACAACCAAAAACCGATAGCCGCAACGACACAAAAATAGAAGATTTCACGATAGCGTTGAGATTCAAGCTCAGACGCTTGCAACGCATTTTTTGCTTCTAGTAAGGTCAGCTCTTTTTGCGCTAACTTTGCCTCAAGATCGAGCTTGATGTTAATCATTTCTTCACCATGGACATGGCTAGAAAAGTTGCGCTCCAAACTGCGTAACTGACCTAAGTAATCAAATGCAGCTTCAAACTTCTTCAACTCTTGATTCGCTCGAACCATGACTAGAAGAAGGTCCATTTTTTGTTTAGTTTCAGCGCTAGCCGATTCATTTAAGCTATCGAGTGCCAACTTCGCATTTAAGATTGCTTGATCAAACTGATTGTCTGCGAGGTACGCTTCGGCATACGCCTCATAACAAGCGGCTTTGATACTTTTATGATTCTGAGGGTTAGGTAAGGCTAAGCAGGCTTCTGCTAGCTCTAATGATTCATCTATCTTACCAAGTGTACTCAAAAGCTGAGATAGGTTGGAAACAGAATTATGTTTGATTCTTACTGAGCCGGTTTCCATCGACAGTTTCGCTGCTTGTTCGAAATAGTGTTCAGACTCAAGGTACTCTTCCATTCCAAAATAAACCACGCTCATGTTAGCGTACATGATCGCCAGGAAAAGGCTGTTGTCGTAATGATCATCGCTGTTTAAATACCCATCAATCGCTTGATCTAAGTAGGTTTTCGCTCGCTTCCAATCGGACAGTTCCATGTAAAGAGAAGCGATATTATTGAGCGTCATCGCGATTTGGATTTCAAACTCAGAGTGTTCAAGCAGATCGTAAGCAGTACGGTAGTGTCTTAGGCCTGTTTGCACTTGAGCGCGTTGGACTTCGGCATTACCTAACCAGCGATAGGCGCGGCCCTGCAAAGAGTCATAACCGATCTCACGCGCGGTGTTGATGACTTCGTGTAATAGAAGTTCGCCTTGCCACACTTCGTCTGCTTCTACCAATTCTACGGCTTGGTTGAGTTTGGCTTCTGCAATAACCCACGGCAGCTTGTGCTTTTTACCAAACTCCACAAGGTTGGGAAGTTTCGGTAAAGGAACCCCTTCATAGCGTTCTAGATAGATACGGGCAAAGTAATACAGTGCTTGAGATTCTGGCGAAGCATTAGGTGGCAGCGACAGATCGCTAGATTTAATTGAACGAGGTTTACCAATGGAGTCGAAGTAGAACTCCAGCATTGGATAATCTGCGCGAGCAAGATGTTGCTTTAGGTAGCTTTCCTTTTTGGGCGCGTCAGCGGCTAGGCTGGGTAGTGAGCAAAGCACTCCAAATATAATAGGAAAAAGGAATCGCAGCGTTTTTAACGGTAAAGGCATCAGACTGTTGATAGAAAAGCTGACTCTTATAATGAAACACGTAACAAGTTTATCATCTCTTAATCGCGATTACCCATAGATTTAGCGGTTTTATTCTGCTTATTATTCTCTTCACCAAGCCAATGAAACTAGGCATATGGTCAAGGTTAACGTTTAAAAAGTTCAGCTTTGTCGTAGAGGAGGAAGGTAGAGTCTGTCTGCGGTTATTTATATAAGAAGGGTCGGAGGGCTGGTGGGGATATTTTCGCTGACCGATTCAAAAATAAAGACGCCGTTTGATGATAGTTCAATCTTAAAAAATCGTTCGATCTCTAAAAGTTCACATGACTGTAATAAAAATTTAATCTTTGTATGAGTTGTGGAAAAATGCTTTTTTCGACATAGTGTTAGTAAGCCAGAGAAAAAGGCTTGTTTTCACTAAAAAGGAGATTGCCTATGCACAATGAAATGATTCAACCTTCCCACTTTGGTATCATCGGTCGTACTTGCATCGCGTCTGTACTAATGATCGTAGGTGTTTTCACATTCATGTAATGAGAAAGTCTCTTTCTATTACCGAATAAGAAAACCATAGCAAAATTCAGGGAATTACCTTAATAAAAAATAAGGTATTCCCCTGAAAATAAAAGCCACGTCTCTTTTCTTAACTCAACAAGCTAAAAACCAACGCACTTACTGCAATAATCCCCGTCAATAGGACAAAGTACGTCGATACTTTTCCACGATACTGCTTTAACGTTTTCACTTTGTACACCGCCAGCATTGGCATGATAAACAAGATCATTGCAATGATCGGTCCAGAGAGCGCTTCCATCATGCCAAGAATGCTCGGGTTCAAAATGGCTGCAATCCAAATCGAGATAAATAGCACCACGACACTGATGTGATCAACACGTCGTTTTGGCATGTCCGAATGCTTAGTGATCAAACCATTCAAGCTTTCACGCGCACCAAGGAAGTGACCAAGGAAAGAGGAGGTAATCGCGACAAATGCTACAAGTGGACCAAGCGTTGCAATGAATGGATTGTCTGTTGCATTTGCTAAGTAAGACAGTACTGATACGTTTTGCGATTTCGCCTCTGCCAGTTGCTCTGGAGAAAGCGCCAAGACACAAGAAAACACAAACAAAAGAACAAACGCAATCAGCATGACGCTTGTACGACGCAGAATCAGCTCTGATTTATTATCGGCCGCATCACCATAATGACGACGTTGAACATTTGCAAAAGTGGAAATTGCTGCTGCGTGGCTGAAAGAGAAGATCACAACCGGAATCGCTAACCACATTGTGCTTGCGAAGGACGACATTTCCGGCGCATCCATCATTGGTATGCTCCAGTTCGGCATCAGATAAAATGAAAGAAACGCCAGAATCGCAACCAATGGGTAAACCATGATAGCAAACGCACGTAGCATCACTTTTTCACCCGCCATCATGATAGCAATTAAGCTGAACACCAATACGCCGGACAGTAGGGCACGCGGTAATGGCTCCATACCCGCTTGGTTGACCATGAAGCTGTCAACGGTGTTGGTAATACCCACGCCATAGATAAGTAGAATCGGGAAGATCGAAAGGAAATACAAGAGAGAGATAGAGCGTCCCGCTTTTGCGCCAAAGTGCTCTTCAACCACATCGGTAAAATCTGCGTTTTTCACTTTTGATGACAGCACAAATCGTGCTAGGCCACGGTGTGCCAAATAAGTCATTGGGTAGGCGAGTACCGCCATGACGACAAGTGGCCAAAAACCACCAATACCTAAGTTAATCGGTAAGAATAAAATACCCGCACCCACGGCAGTACCAAACAGACTTAGTACCCAATGGGTATCATGTTTAGTCCAAGCGTTTGTTGTGTTTAATTCACTAAAATTTAATGTGTCTCGAGATTCTTTCACTTAAAACTCGCCTTTATAAAAATAATAATCGCGCGGATGTTAACTGTTTTAGTGATTGTTATCACATGGAGGTGATGGTGAATCATGCTAGTGAAGAGGCAAAGGTGTAAACTATCGAACCATGTAAAATTGAAAAAAGCGATATATAGTTTCAGTTCGGTGTTTATAAATTGAAATTATATCGCGAAATATTAAGATTTTATGGTTTTAGATGTTGCGGTTAAGCTTTGTTCGATAACATTGTAAGGTGTTCCGAAAGCGGCAGTGGTCTTGCTACCCCAAACCCTTGAGCAAACTGGATATTTAGCGCTTTCAGTGTGTCGATATGATCTTCTGATTCGACAAACTCGGCAACCGTGACTAACTGCATGCTGCTGGCGACTTGGCTGATGGCTTGGACGATTATTCTGTCATTTTCACTGTCGACAATGTTTTTCACGAATGAGCCGTCCACCTTCAGCACGTCAAGGGGAAGGCGACGCAAATAATCGAAGCTCGCATAACCGGTGCCAAAATCATCCAGTGCGATGGTGGAACCTCCTTCCCGAAGTCTGTTTAAATTTTGAATCGCGATCGGTTCATTACGAAGGGCGTCCGATTCGGTAATTTCAAAACACAGTTTATTCATCGGAATCTGGTGTAGATTCGCTTCGGTTTGAATGTCTTCCGCTAAACCCTGTGAATTCAGTGCTTTGGCGGTCAGGTTGATGGCACATCGCCCGATCGAGTCCCAATCTTCAATATGGTTTTTTAGCGCTTTGAAAGTGTGTTCGATTACCCATTTATCTAGCTCTCTTTCTAACCCGAATTCGTTGATCAAAGGGAAAAATTCGGCCGGAGACATAAGTTCACCCTGTTTGGGTTTAAGGCGCAGCAAAATCTCAAAGTGGGCATTTTGAGCGTTATCCGATAGCGCTCGATAAGGCTGACAATAGAGCTCAAATTCGTTTTCGCGAAAGCACTGTTGGATGAAGCTCAATTGGTTAAGTGTCTTATTTTCTTCTTGATTGTGTGTTACCCAGTTCACGCATGCGGTGTCGCGACCTTGTTGCTCGCACAACTTGGAGATCAAAGGATCAAGATTGTGGTTTCCGTAGATGGAAGCACACTGGATGGTACGTTTTACAAGGCTTACCGCGCTGTCGTCGAAGTAAAAATAAAAACGGTCTAACAGCCCAATGAGTTTGTTTAACTCAGCTTCCATGTTTGGCAAGCGTGGTGCAAAACAAAGTAAACCGCTAGCGAATGGCGGCAGATAAGCTCGAGTTAGGTGGTCAGTTTTATACGCGAGGTATTGGCTAAGTTGTTTCATTAACTGTGCTCGACCTTGGTGTCCTAATCCATGAAGTTTAGATAAGGTTGGTTCAAGATCGATGTAGATCAATGTCGCGTGAGTTTGCGTTGCGACATCTTCTTTTAGTTGCGCGAGATTGTATAACCCCGTAAAGCTATCGATGCGTTCTTTTCGAATCGCATTACGTGTCGTGACATAGTTCTTTATTGTATGAGCACCAAGCATAAAAGTGAGCATGGTCAGTACAAACAAAACCAGCAACATCGCATAAACTTGTTCGCGTGATATGAAACCTAGGTTGTAGCGGCTGATGATGCTCTCGACACAAACGAGCAATGTTGCAGCGCCAATCAGCATTGGACGTAGTAAGCCAAACTTTCCGAGTCCCATGCCGACCAAACACAGCAGCATCAAGCTAAGTGTATTCAGAGTTAACGGATTTTGTGTGGATATGCTGGCGACCAAAAATAGCGCACATACCATCAACCATAAGCGATAGTGTAATGGATCAGAGTAGGCCGCCATCATTGCACGATCGAGCTTAATATACGGTGCATTTTCTCCATCAAGGACATAGCTTAAACCAAGGCTCAACAGAGGAGTTAGTACCATTTGTGTCAAAATCGCGCTCAAAACAGAGTAAGCGATAAACTCAAAAGAGAGATTTGTCACGTCACTTAAAAAGGCACTAATCAGCATGAGTAGAGCAGTGTTTGCAATAGGATAGAGAATGCCGATTAATACCGCATAATAACTGAGCTTTAAGGTGAAGTTATACGCCGCAACGCGTTTTAATGCGGATCGGTAGAGGTGACAAAACAACAGCGGTAATGCGGGTAGCAACACAGAAAATAGCAAAGCCATTTCCCACGGACGTTTGGAAAAGCACCCATAGTAGAAAAGTAACCCAGCAATGATTGTTGGCAATACGCGCCAACTGTATCGGAGTATGACTGTTACAACGAAAGCGGCCGTAAAAGAGAGTACGTGGACACGATCCTGTGCTATCACGTAAAAGTTGGAGAGGCTATAACTTACTTGTATTGCGCAAAATATTAGGATTTGAATGCCTAAAAACTGCCACCACTTTTTATTTTTATAATCGAGCAACAGGGGTGATTGCTCGAATCCAGACATCGACATTATTTAACTCTAATTTTGACAGCGTAATGGAAGCATCCGTTTAAGCACGGATGCTTCATTTTTTATAATGATTCGCCTAGCAAGGTGAGTGCAGTTGCTCATGGTGGGCGGGTTAGCCCTTATCGTTTTTATTATTTTTGTATATAAGAGCGGCGATTATTCTACAAAAAACAGCCAACAATCAAATAAAAACTGGTACGACGTTCCGTTAATATGAAAGAGTGCTCATGAACACGATTCTTTGTTTGAAAAATCAACCTTTGCCTAAAGTTGGTAAAGCACTAGAATCTGACTGAAATAATTGGAGTTTATCGAAATGGGGCTTTAGATATTGCTTAATGTGTCCCGAAGGAGTGAGTTGTTATGAAGATCACCTCAGCAGAAAAACAAGATTTAGTTACACTATACGAGCTTGAGCATAAGCTGTTTGGGCATCATGCATACCCAAGATTCTTCTTCAGACAAGCATTTGATTGCTGGCAACAGGGGTTGGTAGTTTCCAAGCAAAGCGAGCAAGTCACAGGCTATGTATTGATGGCACAAAGTGATGAACAAAACACCCATTGGATTTTGTCACTTGCGGTAGATAGTCAGCATCGAGGAAAGGGGATTGCTCGTTCGCTTGTGGAGAATGTAATCTCAAAAGCAAGTTCCGGTTCTGTTATTAAGTTAACTGTCGACCCAAACAATATGCCGGCTTACAAGTTGTACACTTCGTTAGGTTTTAAGGTTCTGGAAAAAGAAGAAGATTATTTCGGTGATGGAGAACCGAGATTGGTCATGGTACTAGCCCGTTAATCTTGCACTTCTGTGATTCAAACTCGCACCTAATCAGTGCATTGCCAAAGATAAAGTGAAAGCTTATTTTGTTAAGTTATTGAAATATAGTGCAATATAAAATTGGCATCGAGTTTGCTATTTAGATTATGTTCATCGTTAACTCGATGCGCCGCTTTCCCTTAGCAGGCGGTTAAGCGGATAGGGTATTACTTTTTGAGCTTTTATAGGCAATGCAGCCTCTCTCGTTTCGGGAGAGGTTTTTTTTCGCTTGTAGCTCGTCATTCTAAGGAAAGAATCAGGGGGCGGAATGTCGCAAGGATGCAAAAAAACCACTTGTCCCTATTGTGGTGTTGGATGTGGTGTCGAGGTTAATGCGAAAGGAATCGTTGGGGATGCGTGTCATCCTGCAAATGCGGGATCACTGTGCGTAAAGGGCGTCGCGTTGGCAGAGAGCTTGAATATGCCTTCGCGCTTGCTGTATCCAAAGCTTGTCACCAAGCAGCGACCTCAAGGGCAAGAAGTACAATGGCAACAAGCCACGGATCTGATTGCAGAAAAGATTCATCAAGCGAAAGCAGAGTTTGGACCGGATTCCGTCGCGATGTACGTGTCAGGCCAGTTGTTGACGGAAGACTATTACGTCGCCAACAAACTCATGAAAGGCTATGTTGGCAGCGCTAACATCGATACTAACTCGCGTTTGTGTATGTCTTCGGCGGTTGCGGCTCATGTACGAGCATTTGGCGAAGATGTCGTTCCCGTCAATTACGACGACATTGATAATACCGAGCTGTTGGTCATCTGCGGTGCGAATACTGCTTGGACGCACCCTGTTTTATTCCGACGTATTCAACAAGCGAGAGAGAACAATCCTAATCTCAAGCTGGTGGTCATTGACCCGCGTGAAACGGTCACAGCGCAGCAAGCCGATTTGCATCTACCGATTAAAAATGATGGGGATGTATCACTTTTTAATGGGCTGCTTAAGTTTCTTATTGAGCAGCAATGGTTTGATTCTCAATACATAAATTCCCATACCGACGGGTTTGATGCGCTTGCAGAAGAAGTTTCTGATTTGCGTTACGATGTCACTAATTTAACGTCTTCCATTGGCATTTCAGAAGAAAAACTCACGACATTCTTCCAATGGTTCGCACAAAGCCCAACCGCAATCACGCTGTTTTGCCAAGGGGTTAACCAAGCCGAAAATGGTGTTGATAAAGGCAATGCCATTATTAATGCACACTTGGCGCAAGGCAAAATTGCCAAGTCAGGTTGCGGGCCGTTTTCTATTACAGGTCAGCCGAATGCGATGGGCGGACGAGAAGTCGGTGGTTTGGCAAATCAATTAGCGGTTCATCGCGCTTTTGACGCAGAGTCTATCAAGCAAGTGCAGGCGTTTTGGGATTCGCCAGAAATTGCCACTCAGCCCGGTTTAAAAGCCGTTGAACTGTTTGAGGCGGTAGAACGTGGTGAGATTAAAGTTCTGTGGATCATGGCAACCAACCCCGTTGTCTCTTTACCAGATAACCAATTGGTAAAACGTGCACTAGAGATTTGTCCGTTTGTGATTGTTTCCGATATCACAGCGGATTCGGATGTAGCGCATTACGCGGACCTGTTGCTGCCCGCCGCTGGCTGGGGGGAGAAACAAGGCATGGTGACCAACTCTGAGCGTCGACTTTCAAGGCAGCGCCAGTTTCAAACACCTCCGGGTGAAGCAAAATCAGATTGGTGGGCGATAAGCCAAGTCGGACAAGCTCTGTGCGCATTGGAAAAGACACAAAATGGTTTTGCGTTTACTTCTGAGCGGGCGGTATTCAGGGAATATGCGGCGATGACAGGCATGAATGCAGATTCGCCATTGAAGCTAGATCTTTCTCAATACGCCAACTTAACCGAACAAGAATACGAAGAGTGGGTGCCAACACAATGGGGAGGAGAGCGTCCTTTTGCTGATGACGTCTATTCGCACCCAGATGGTAAAGCGCGTTTTGTCGTGACCAGTGAATCTCCAACGCGTTTAGAGAGAACAAAAAGCTGGTGGCTCAATACGGGCAGGCAACGCGACCAATGGCATACCATGACGCGCACAGGGCATATCGTACACCTTGCCGCCTCTGAGTTAGAACCAACCGTGTACATGAACACACTCTCTGCTACTCAAAACCGCTTAAAAGCAGGACAACTCACCAAGCTGTTTCAGCCTGCTTCAAACACTGGTATTTATGCCAAAGTTGCCATTGATGAGGGTTTGGGTTTTCAGGAGCTGTTTATGTCAATGCACTGGGCGGGTCGATATGGCGGTGAAAGTAGTGTTAACGCGATAGTAAACAGCGCAAAAGACCCTATTTCCGGGCAGCCTGCGTTTAAGTCATCTTATGTTGAAGTGCAAGACGCAGCGGTCAAAACCTACGGTATGTTCATCGGTACGCAGTTTGATTCCGGCAAGTTTCTCTACAGCGCATTTCAAGCAGAAAGCAATTTGGGCATTTGGCGCTTTGCACACGATAAGAGACCAAAGAAGCAGAGTTTTTGTCGAACGGAAAAGAGCCGCAGAATTACGATAGATATTGCCCAAGGTTGGCTAGCGGTGGATTACGACCTTGTTGGAGACGTTCGTATCATTCGCTCTGTTTTGGTGGTGTCTAGTGAACCGATTCAAACCGACTACACCAACTTTACCGGCTTGATTGGCAAACCGATGGAGCTATCGCAACTGCTTACCATCACTCAATCGCAAAGCAGTGCCAAACTGGTTTGTAGTTGTTTCCGTGTTACTGATAAACAAATACATGACGCGATGGAGAAACAAGACTGCACGTCACTGACTCAACTTCAAAACAAACTCAAATGCGGTACTAACTGTGGTTCGTGCGTCTCTCAAATCAAACAAATGCTCGACAGCCATCAGCATCAAAAGGGCAAACCGCAAGCGAATCAGCAAAGTTTGGCTATTCAAATAAAGTAAGTCTTAAAGAGGATAAGCACATGGAAGCGCCTTATCAAAAGTCTTGGTTTAAGAAAGGACAAGCGAGTCAGAAACAAGAACGCTCGTCTCGCTTTTCTAAGCATGATCAAGCAAGCAAACTGAACCAACTTTTAGAAAATCACTCCACAGATCTAGATGCGAACCACAAAGGTTTTGTCTCGATTGTCGGAGCAGGGCCGCACGATCCTGACTTGTTAACGGTAAAGGCTGTAAAAGCGATTATGTCGGCAGAGGTTCTGCTGTACGACCGTTTGGTTAACAAAGATATTTTGGAGTTGGCTTCGCCACAAGCCGATTGGATTTACGTGGGCAAACGATGCGGACAACCTAGTATTGGTCAGGAAGAAATCTGTGATTTGATGGTGTCGCTCGCTCAGCAAGGAAAGCGAGTTGTGCGCTTAAAAGGGGGAGACCCATTCGTATTTGGCCGTGGAGGTGAAGAGGCATTAGCACTCGTCAAACACTCAATCGCTTACGAAGTCATCCCCGGTATTACTGCTGCGATTGGATGTTCAGCAAACAGCTTGATTCCGCTGACTCATCGTGGCGTTGCTCGCAGTGTTACCTTTGTTACGGGGCAAGTGGTAACAGGTGCATTTGAAGCGTGGAGCCAACTGATGCAAAGCGGACAAACGTTAGTCTTCTATATGGGGTTAGAAAAGTCATCGCAAATACAAACGGGTTTAATCAATTCCGGTTTGAGAGCAGATTTCCCAGTCGCGATCATCACTCATGGTTGCAGCCCTCAGCAACAAGTTCATGTTACCCAACTCAATCAGCTCAATGATTTATCGATTACACTTAAAGGCGTGAGCCCAGCATTGATTGTGATGGGAGAAGTTGTCAAACTGCGCGAACAACTAATAGAAACCGTACAGTCAGTGACGGAATACGAGGGAATATGAGCAGCATTTTGGAATGTATTAGAACAGTCGGTCGTGGCGAACGTGGTAGAAAACCACTGAGCTTTGACCAAGCGTTTCGAGTTATGGATGAATACCTAAACGGTGAGTGCGACGACGATCAGATGGCAATGCTGTTGATGCTGATCCGCGTACAGAACGAGACTCAACAAGAAATCGCTGGCTTTGTGAAAGCATTCCAATCCCGCATGCCAGCTATTGGTGCAGATATTGATTGGCCATGTTATGCAGGCAAACGTGAAGCGGCAGGTCAGCCTTGGCATCTGTTGGCAGCGAAGATCCTTGCCGATAATGGCCATAAAGTGCTGATGCACGGCTATCACGACCGTCAATCTGGTCGTTTACACGCTGAAGACTACCTCGACAAATTTGCTATTACGAAAGCGGAATCAGCAGAAGAAGCAAAGCGTGTGTTAGAAACACAAAACATTGTGTATCTACCGCTGAGTGCGTTTGCTCCTCAAGCAGAAACCATGATCGGTTGGAAGAATCGTTATGGGCTTAGAACGCCGATTAATACCGTGGTTCGAGCATTGAATCCGGGGCAGGCGACGGTTGGTATTCGTGGTAGCTTCCATCCTGGGTTCCAACAACTTCATGCTGAAGTCGAATACGAGATTGGTCAAACCGCTCACGCCGTTGTGTCATTCAAAGGACAATCGGGTGAGTCAGAATACAACCCGAAAGTAAGTCAAACCGTATGGTTAAGCCAAACAAGCGGCGTGACATCGCACTACTGGACGGAGCAAATGCTGTCTGAGGTGCCAATGCCTGCGAACTGCCCGTTTGGGACGTCAGAAGACGACATGAACCAAATGGCAAATACGGTTCTCGCTACCATGACAGTGGTCTTGTTTGCACAAATGCACGACAGAGAAAAAGCATTCGAACGCGCTTTCTCTTACTGGCAAGCCTATTGCGGCCAACAATAACGCACTATTGTCAATTAGTGTAAAACCAACGACGCAAAGTTGTTGAATCTGAATCCATTATCTATTGTTTGAAGAAGGTAAAAGATCCTAGCTCGCCAATGATGTGTTCACCACCTTGCTCCGTATCAGAGTGGTGAAACCGCAGTTTTAGCCTCGATAGCGTTCGTTTCTCGCTGCGCTTTTGAGAATGAGAAATTCCCATATGGTAAGACACAGAGGACATGGATAATGGTTCTAAAGCATACCACTCCTAGTGAAAAGGCTTCTCATCCGATCCCGCAAGAAGCCTTCGATTGGTACGATGAATACGCCCACGGAAAAATCACGCGCCGTGAGTTTCTAAATAGGCTGGGTGGCCTTGCTGTGCTTGGCTTTAGCATGACAGCACTGGTCGATGCGTTAACCCCGAATTACGCACTCGCAGAACAAGTTTCATTTAACGATCCTGACATCAAAGCAACTTACGAAACCTTTCCATCTCCAAATGGGCATGGAGAAGGGCGTGGTTATTTGGTGATGCCACAGAAGAAGACCTTGAAATCGCCGACCGTGTTGGTGATTCATGAAAACCGAGGTCTGAACCCTTATATCAAAGATGTCGCAAGACGACTTGCAAAGGACGGCTTTATTGCTTTCGCTCCAGACGCGCTTTATCCACTCGGCGGCTATCCGGGGAACGACGATGAAGGTCGCGCCATGCAGAAAGAGATGGACAGAGCCAAGATTGAACAAGACTTTATTGCAGCCGCTAACTTCCTCAAACAATACGAGGGTGGCAACGGTAAATTGGGCGCGGTTGGATTCTGCTTCGGTGGATACATAGTCAACATGCTTGCAGCGGTAATGCCAGAAGAGCTCGATGCAGGTGTGCCTTTTTATGGAACACCAGCTGCGCAAGAGATCCAAAAGCAAGTCAAAGGACCGTTGATGATTCACTTTGCAGGGCTCGATAAGCGTGTTAACGACACATGGCCTGCTTATGAGCAGCAATTGATCGCAACCGACGCACAGTATCAAGCGTTAATGTATGAGAACGTCAACCACGGCTTCCATAACGACTCAACAGCACGCTACGCACCGGAAGAAGCAGCACTCGCTTGGGAGCGCACACTCGGCTTCTTCAAAGAACATCTCGCCTCTAGTTAAAACGCGTCTACTTTAGTTGGCACATACCTTGTTATGTCTCTCTTAGTGAGAGAGATATAAACAAGGAATGTGCATGACTCAATCAACGTCAAAAACACCCATCATAGTATGTTGTGATAGCCTCCAAGAGCAGGCTCGATTGTCCGGCTTATTGAGCAAAGATTACGACAACATCATCGGCTGCCAATTGGCACAACTAGAAACGTTAATGCAACGAGAACCGTCGACAAGCGTTGTGGTTGGATGGCAGCAACCAACCGCGGAACTGCGTTTGATCGTCGATTTCTGCCGCAGAAAATCGGCACCACTTCTTATTGTTTTAAAGCAGTTATCATCCAATGATATCAATCGGTTATCAGAAAAAATGGACTATGTGCTCATGCCGCACGATAGTGAATTTGCACTTCAACCTTGGATTGAGCATGCGACATTAGTGAGAGCGAAATTCGAAAGTATGCAATCGGAAATTGAATCGCTTACCCATAAGATCGAAGAGCGCAAGCTGGTGGAAAAAGCCAAAGGTCTGCTGATGAAGATGCACAGCGTTGATGAAGAACAGGCTTATAAAGCGCTTAGAAATTCAGCCATGCAATCAAGCCAAACGCTCGCACAAGTTGCCAAGAATTTGATAACAACTTTGGAGGTGTTGGATTAGTTGCTCTACTACTTTGGGGTTAGGGTGCACTTTCTAACGTGGTGCGTGTTGCACTATCAGCAAGCAATAACGGGTGATAACGAACTGCGGAATATACTAATTTATTGTATTTACTGTGAAAAATAAGTTGGCACAGTAATTGATTATCTTAATAGTGAAAAAGTTAGAATTGGGTTTATTGTTGAATCGCTTATCTCAATTATCAACGGCGGTAATTGTAGACTTAGCAACGGCGCTACTGCTCTTCGGAGTAGTGGCGCTTTTTTTATGGGAGCAAACCAATGAAATGGAGTTCGATGCTGAAAGTGTCAGCAATTTCGTTATCGGTATTCACCACGGTCAGCGTAAAGGCAGAGTTGGGTGAGCCAGAAATTGAAGACCTGAAGTTTGGTTTTATTAAGTTAACCGATATGGCACCGCTGGCGGTTGCTTATGAGAAAGGCTTTTTTGAAGACGAAGGCTTGTACGTCACTTTAGAAGCGCAAGCAAACTGGAAGGTGCTTTTAGACCGAGTCATCGATGGTGAGCTTGCTGGCGCGCACATGCTGGCTGGTCAGCCACTAGGCGCGACGATTGGTGTTGGCACAAAAGCAGAAGTGATTACTGCGTTCAGTATGGATTTGAACGGCAATGCAATCACGGTTTCCAATGATACTTGGGAGCAAATGAAGCAATACATTCCAAAGCAACCAGATGGCAAGCCAGTTCACCCAATCAAAGCGGATGCACTGAAGCCTGTGGTCGACAGCTATCTGGATAAAGGCAAACCGTTCAACATGGGGATGGTGTTCCCTGTATCGACGCACAACTATGAGTTGCGATACTGGTTAGCGGCAGGTGGGATTCATCCAGGCTTTTACGCACCAGACTCAGGCGATAACAGTGGCCAGTTGGATGCTGACGTTCTTTTGAGTGTTACACCGCCACCACAAATGCCAGCCACAATGGAAGCGGGCACGATCAAAGGGTACTGCGTAGGCGAACCATGGAACCAACAAGCTGTATTCAAAGGCATTGGTACGCCAGTCGTGACCGATTACGAGATCTGGAAGAACAATCCAGAGAAAGTATTTGGTGTTTCCAAAGCTTGGGCTGAGAAGTATCCAAACACGCACATTCGCGTAGTGAAAGCCTTGATTCGAGCGGCACATTGGTTGGATGAAAATGACAACGCCAACCGCCAAGAAGCAGTGAAGATGTTATCAAAAAGCGAGTACGTTGGAGCCGATGCCGAAGTTATCGCCAACTCAATGACCGGTACATTTGAATACGAGAAAGGCGACAAACGAGACGTGCCAGATTTCAACGTGTTCTTCCGTCATAACGCCACTTATCCGTATTACAGCGATGCGATTTGGTATCTGACCCAAATGCGCCGCTGGGGGCAAATCTCAAGCGAGAAATCCGATGATTGGTACATGGATGTGGCGAAAGAGGTTTACCGTCCAGATATCTACCAACAAGCGGCTCAAGCACTGATTGAAGATGGTGTGTTGAGCAAAAAAGACTTCCCAGATTTCAGTGCTGAAGATGGTTTTCGTACGCCACAAACACACTTTATCGACAACATCGTTTATGACGGTCGCGAGCCAAATAAATATCTAGAGAAGTTCTCTATCGGGCTTAAAGGAAAAGACAAAGTTTAGGGTTAGCCGTCCTACAAAAAATACAGCGGGCAGGTGAGTCTGCCCGCAATAACAAGGATGTAAATTTCTTAGGAGTGAGTATGTCTAGTAATGTCATTTCCCTTTTTCCTGCTAAGCAGGTAGTGAACCGAAGTCGGTTGGTGCTTTTGCCCGCCATTGGTTTGCTGATCTTTTTGGCAATGTGGCACTTAGCGGCGAGAGAAGTGCAAACTTCATTAGGTACGCTACCGGGACCAGTGCAAACTTTTCAGCAGTTTAGCAACCTTGTCGATGACCATTGGCAAGAGCGAGAAAAGGAACAAGCGTTTATCGAGCGTCAGGAAAAGCGCAATGCTGCGAAGTTAGCCAAGAATCCAGACGCGGAAGTGAAGATTCGTCCTTACACAGGTAAACCGACATTCTTCGACCAAATCATAACAAGCTTAGTGACTGTAACTGCGGGCTTTTTGTTGGCGACGATTATCGCGATTCCGCTTGGCATCGTGCTTGGTCTGAATCAAGGGCTGTATCAAGCGTTCAACCCAATCATTCAATTGCTCAAGCCCGTATCACCTTTGGCTTGGCTGCCTATCGTCACTATGGTGGTGAGTGCCACTTATGTGAGTGATGACCCGATGTTTGCTAAGTCGTTCATTAACTCTCTGATCACTGTGGCGCTGTGTAGCTTATGGCCGACGCTGATTAACACCGCTGTGGGTGTAACAAGCGTTGATAAAGACTTAATCAACGTGAGCAAAGTGCTCCAACTTTCGTGGTGGCAGCACATTCGCACCATCGTTTTACCTTCTGCCATTCCAATGATCTTCACAGGTTTACGTCTCTCTTTAGGTATCGCTTGGATGGTGTTGATTGCGGCAGAAATGCTCGCTCAGAACCCAGGGTTAGGCAAGTTCGTTTGGGATGAGTTCCAGAACGGCAGTTCAGCATCATTGGGGCGCATCATGGTGGCAGTCATCACCATTGGTTTTATCGGTTTGATGCTCGATAGAGGCATGCTGCAACTTCAAAAGTGGCTGTCTTGGAATAAACAACAAGCGTTGAGATAAGGGAAAAGATCATGGAAAAAGCATTATTAGATCTAACGCGTTTAGGGATGCGATTCCCAACGCCAGATGGCGAGTTCATCGCGCTTAAGAACGTTGATTTACAAATCAATAAAGGTGAGTTTGTATCGCTGATTGGCCACTCTGGCTGCGGTAAATCAACGGTATTGAACTTAGTCGCAGGGCTGCACATGCCAACAGACGGCGGCGTGATCGTCGATGGACGAGAAGTAGCTGGACCAGGACCAGACCGCGCAGTGGTGTTCCAAAACCATTCATTATTGCCTTGGTTAACCGTGTATCAAAACGTTGAGCTCGCAGTAAAACAAATTGCCGGCAAAAAGGGCAAAGCGTGGATTCAGGAAGAAGTGAATCACTATTTGGAGTTGATTCAAATGCAGCATGCCGCGCACAAAAAGCCGGATGAAATCTCGGGCGGTATGAAGCAGCGGGTCGGTATTGCCAGAGCACTGGCACTTCAACCGAAGGTTCTACTGATGGATGAACCATTTGGCGCGTTGGATGCGTTAACACGTGCACACCTACAGGATGCACTGATGAAGATTCAAGCCGAGCTAAACAACACTGTCATCATGATTACCCACGATGTGGATGAAGCGGTGTTGCTATCTGATAAAATCGTGATGATGACTAATGGACCGGCGGCAACTATTGGTGAAGTGTTAGAAGTGAATCTACCTCGCCCTCGTGAGCGTGTCGCACTGGCGGATGATGCGCAGTATCAGAAGTGTCGACAAGCAGTGCTGAAGTTCCTTTACGAGAAGCAATCCAAAGTCGAGATTCCTGCTTCGAAAGAAGACAAACCCAAAACCGCAGCGCAAACGGCATAAGGAGGCAGCAATGAACAGTCCTTTAACGATTCCAGTTAAGAACGCATTGAGCCACATCGTTGTGGTTGGCAACGGTATGGTCGGGCAACACCTCGTCGAGCAATTAGTGCAGAAAAACGCGCATATTGAGCACCGAATTACCGTGATTGGTGCAGAGCGCTTTATCGCGTATGACCGTGTGCAATTGTCGTCTTTGTTTGCGGGTAAGTCTCATGATGATTTGATGCTGAGTAATCAAGAATGGTTCGACATGCATGGCATCCAACTCGTACTTGGCAGCCAAGTAACAGGCATCGACAGAGAACAAAAGCGCATTCTGCTTGATGGTGAAGATGTGCTGGGTTACGACACAACTTGTGCTCGCGACTGGTTCTTACCCGTTTGTGCCGCCAATTGAAGGTAAAGACCGCGATAACGTGTTTGTCTACCGCACGCTTGATGACCTTTCACAAATCAAAAAGGCATGTGAAGGCGCAAGAACAGGCGCAGTGATTGGCGGTGGCTTGTTGGGTTTAGAAGCGGCAAACGCACTCAAACTATTGGGGCTAGAAACTCACGTCATTGAGTTTGCACCTCGCCTGATGCCCGTACAGTTAGATGATGGTGCTGGCTTAGTGCTAAAAGAGAAGATTGAAGCACTAGGGCTAACCGTTCATACCTTAACGGGTACGGAACGAATCTGCGATGGTGAAACGGCTAAGCATCGTATGGTGTTTAAAGACAAAGATCCTCTCGAAGTGGATGTGATTGTCTTCTCCGCAGGCATTCGTCCTCAAGATGAGCTGGCAAAAATGGCTGAGCTAGAAGTCGGCGAGCGAGGCGGTATTGTGATTAACAACCAATGCCAAACCAGCGATGAGAATATTTACGCGATTGGCGAATGTGCTCTTTGGGAGCAGAAGATCTTTGGTTTAGTCGCACCCGGTTACACCATGGCGAGAACCACTGCCGATGTCTTGACTGGTATGCCAAGCGAAGGTTTTAAAGGCGCAGACATGAGTACCAAGCTCAAGCTGCTTGGGGTGGATGTGGCGTCTATCGGCGATGCACAAATGCAGACCGAAGGCGCACAAGAAATGGTATTGCAAGATGCGGTTGCAGGCATCTACAAAAAGCTGGTGGTTGATGCGAGCGGCACCCAATTACTTGGTGCGATTCTCGTCGGTGATAACAGCGATTACGATGCGCTCTTACAGTGTTATTTGAACAAAACAGTCTTGCCAGACCACGCGGCGAACCTGCTATTTGATACTGGAATGCTAGATGGAGAGATGCCAGACAACGCCATTATCTGTTCTTGTCACAACGTCACAAAAGGTGACTTAGTTGCCGAGATACAAGCTGGCACCACCAACCTGACGGACCTTAAAGCCAACACCAAAGCCGGTACTGGCTGTGGTGGGTGTAGCAATATGGTGAAGTCGGTATTGGATACTCAACTGGCAGCCATGGGGGTAGAGGTCAACAACCACCTTTGTGAGCACTTTGAGCTCAGTCGACAAGAGATGTTCCATATTTGCCAAGTGGAACAAATCAAAGACTTCGACACCTTAATTGCACTGCATGGCAAAGGGCATGGGTGTGATATCTGTAAGCCGACAGCAGCATCTGTGTTTGCTTCTTTGTGGAATGAACACATCATGGAGCTGCAGCATCAATCTCTGCAAGATTCTAACGATGCCTTTATGGCAAACCTGCAAAAAGATGGTTCTTACTCGATTGTACCTCGTGTTCCGGGCGGTGAGATCACGCCAGACAAACTTATCGTGCTAGGCGAAGTCGCTCAGCAATACGATCTGTACACCAAAATCACTGGCGGTCAGCGCGTGGATTTATTTGGCGCGCAGTTAGAACAGCTTCCTGAAATCTGGCAAACCTTAATTGATGCCGGTTTTGAAACAGGGCACGCCTACGGCAAGTCGGTCCGCACCGTGAAATCTTGTGTGGGTTCTACTTGGTGTCGTTATGGTGTTGATGATTCAGTTGGATTAGCCATTGAGCTAGAGAACCGCTACAAAGGATTGCGAGCGCCCCATAAGCTTAAGTTTGCCGTATCGGGCTGTACTCGCGAGTGTGCAGAAGCGCAAAGTAAAGACATTGGGGTGATCGCCACCGAAAACGGCTGGAATCTATACGTTTGCGGTAATGGCGGCATGAGACCAAGACACGCGGATTTGTTTGCATCCGACCTATCCAAATCAGAGTTGATCACCATGATTGATCGAGTTTTGATGTTCTACGTCAGCACCGCTGATCGCTTGCAGCGCACGTCGGTGTGGATGGAGAACATGGAAGGGGGCCTAGATTACCTTAAACAAGTGATTTTGGATGACTCTCTGAATTTATGTGATTCTTTGGATGAACAAATGGCGCGCGTCGTAGATACCTATCAATGTGAGTGGAAGAGTACGCTGGATAATCCTCAAAAATTGCAACGCTTCCGTCCTTTCTTGAACAGCACGTCGGGCAGCAAAGTCTTACCGTACCAACGTGTGCGCGGTCAGCGTATTCCCGTGAAACAGGAGGTGTAAATGGCAGCTTTAACCAAAGTGAAATTGTGTCAGCTTGATGACTTAATGCCGTTTATCGGTGCCACTGTATTGATTGAAGGCGAGCATGTCGCGTTATTCTACATTCCTGATAGTGGTGTTTACGCCGTTCAAGATTGGGACCCAATCGGTAACGCTTATGTGATGAGTCGAGGGATTGTCGGTGATATCGATGGTGAGATGTGTGTTGCGTCACCACTGTACAAACAGCATTTCAGCTTAAAGAGCGGGCAATGTTTGGAAGACGAAGCGCACTGTCTAAAAACGTGGCAAGTAATGGTCGACGACAATCAGGTTTGTTACTTAGCCGAGGAATGATTTCCGAATATTACTAGGTTGCTAGGTATCAATGAATTCCTAGCGTAAGAGACAAGCGAATAAAGCTCCAGAGACAGTACAGTATGGCTCTGAAGCTTTTTACTATTTGGAAGGATTCACTTGTAGTTCGATATAGCCAGTCGAGTCGTCCATCGCTCTAGTGAACTCAAGTTCTGAGTAAGAATGGATGATCAATTCTGCGGTGGTATCAATAACCGTGCCTTCCATTAAATGCCCGCCCCAGACTCGTCCTTCACGATCAGACACCGAGATATGAACGTGTTGATGTTCAGGCGTTAGGGTTCCCATCACAGAGACGATTTCAAATGGCTCTTGCTTGGTTAACGTACTCTCTGCACTTGCCAAACGAAGGTTGAGGTCAGAGACACAGCCAACGCATGAGGCAATCGAGCCAGCTTTGATACCATGCTGCTCGACCAATTTCGCAAGGCTGAGCTTTAAGTCCATGCCTTTGGTAAGACGTACCGCTATCACTTCAATCGACATGTCATTTCCTAATCAAAACCAGCAAGCAGGAAAGCGCCGTATCCAAGTCGGCATAACGTTTGGCTTTGCCAAGTACGCGCATGCCTTGCATGTTGTTGAGAACAAAACGAGCAAGCTCTTCTGGTTTCAGCGTTTTCGGCACTAAGGTTTCTTTTTGTGCATTGGTCAGCGCATCCGCAATGATGTCGATAAGATGGTCAAACAAAAAATGCCCTTTGCGCAGTACATCACCGTCTTCCCCAGCGTGCTCAATCAACGCATTTTGGATAAAACACCCACAGTTGCGTTTGCGCTGCAGCTCAGCAAAAGATTTAAGGAACGATTCCAACTCAGGTAAAGACGCGTCGTCTTTTTCCAAATCATTCAGTGACGGTAGCGAGACCTTTTTCAAGTAGGTATCGAGCGCTTCGTAGTAGAGCTGTTGCTTGTCACCATAGGTGTTGTAAAGACTGAAGCGGTTGATGTTCAACTCGTCTGTGAGATCCGAGATAGACGTGTTCGCAAAGCCCTTGCGCCAAAACACATCCATAGCCACGAGAAGCTTTTCATCTCGGTCGAAATTGGCTTTTCTTGCCATAAATTACCTGCCTGGGCCTGCTTATCGGATAATTAAATTGCTTTGGAGGGATGGTACAGAGAACCTCTAGCGTTCGAACTGAACCAATATGATGAATACCCATCTATTTTGGGTATCAGCCCCCAAATTCATGTGAACTCACAAACGGCATCAAAAATCTCGCTCAGCAAACAGACCCACAGCTGTTTGAAAATTTTTGATAGTGAAGTTCTTGACTGATCGTTTATAAACTGGCTACAGTATATCCTAACCAATCGGTTAGAAAAAGATAAAAGGATGTGAAATGAAGCTCTATGAAACCGCAATGACTCCAAGTTGTAAGCGAGTTAGCATTTTTCTAAAGGAAATCGGTGGCGAGGTTGAGCGAATTGCGCTGAACGTTCGTGAGGGCGATAACCTATCTGAACCGTTTAAATCGAAAAGCGTGAATGGCAAAGTGCCTCTGCTAGAACTGGATGATGGCACGACGATCTGTGAAAGCGTGGCGATTTGTCGCTACCTAGATGAAGCGTTTGAAAATGATCTGGCGCTGTTTGGTGCTAACCAACTCGAACGTGCTCAGGTGGAAATGTGGCATCGCGTTGTCGAATTCCAAGGCTTGTACACGGCTTTTCAGGCGTTTCGCAATATCACAGCAATTTACCAAGATCGTGAAAACTGTGTTGCTGCGTGGGGTGACGAGTCGAAATCTCGCGTATTAGAATTCCTGCCAATTCTCGACAAGCGCCTATCAGAAAGCGAGCATATCGCCACGGACAACTTCACCATCGTAGACATTACCGGCTACATTTTTGTTGGTTTTGCCGTAAATGGCTTGAGTATTGAAGTGTTCGAAACCTACCCAAATATTGCGCGTTGGTTTGAACAAGTATCGGTGCGTGAAGCGTTTCAAGGTTAACTTCTAGCGTGATTTTTCTGAGCAGCAAGGCTTTTGTAGACTTGCTGCTTTTTGTCGTTTTAAGCGCAAAGATCTTCAATTTTATCGGGTTTTCTCTTCTTTTTCTGCCTTTCTCCTATAATTAACTCTATTAATGAAACAACATCAATTGGCTCTCACGGCGTTTTGGAACCTTGAGTTCTTAGTTTGTAGACGTCCCAATCATTATTGGACTTCACCAAGTAATGAAGGACACCAAGCGACAAGGAGAGGTTATGCGTGTTCGAAGTAAAACCATCAATGGCGTGTTGTGTACGCTGCTCGTAGCGTCTGTGTGTGGATTAGTTGCGATGTATCAAAACCACACTCAACAACATCAACAAATTGAATTGCTGCGCGGGCAACTGGTGGAAAAAGAAAACCAAATCGTTGTCTCGAATGAGGCGTTGTCTTATACCCGTTACCAACACCAACTATTATCAGAAGATTACACTCGATTTAGAGACGAACAGTCCACTAACGCCATCCTTCGTTAGGCACTGCGTCATAAGCAGGGAGCATTATGAAATCAATTTTGTTGGTCGATGACAGTAAAACGGTGTTGCTCTATATGACCAGCGCACTGCAAAAGCAAGGGTACGAGGTCATTGCCGTTGAAGATGGTGAGTCTGCGTTAGAAGTGCTGACTCACCGAACTGACATTCAGTTTGTCCTCAGTGATTTGATGATGCCGGGCATCAGTGGCATTGAGCTTTGCCGTGAGCTTAAATCGTCGGCGTTTTCTCGCTATATCTTCTTTGTGCTTCTCTCTTCCCGTAACGATCAAGAATCCATCATCAAAGGCATGGACGCAGGCGCCGATGACTTTGTCGACAAGAAGACATCTGTAGAGGAACTACAAGCGCGCATCCGAGCGGGTTTTCGTACCTTAGAACTGCACAATACGCTCACGACAAAAAACCAAGAGCTCGATTTAGCCTATCAAACTATTCAACAAGATCTCGACGCTGCGAGTGATTTGATGACTCAGTTATTACCAATGGAAGAACAAATTCACACGGCAAAATTCAGCTTTACTTATGTGCCTTGTTCCAAGATCGGTGGCGACATGTTTGGTTATGTCGAGCTTGATGAGCAACATGTTGCTTTCTACGTATTTGATGTATCGGGCCATGGTATTTCTTCAGCACTGATGGCATTTTCAGTCCAGCAAACTTTGTCACAACGTCACCAATCGGAGTCCATAACGTTAGACTGGAGCGACAATGAATACCGCATCAGTGAGCCTGCCGCTGTGATTGAAAGGCTTAATCGGCGCTACCAACAAGCGCAAAACAGCAAGCTTTACTTCACTATCGAATACGCCGTGTTGAACACCGAAACCGGTGAGCTGAATTATTGCACTGCAGGACACCCTAAATTCGTTTGGCAACAGACGGAACAAAACCGCTTGGAACTTGTTGGCGACAACAACTTCATTGTCGGGGCATTAGAGCCGATGACGTACCAAGGTGGACGTATTCAACTTAAGCCTAATGACGCCCTTTGGTTTTTCTCCGATGGCCTAATAGAGGCCAAGCAAGGTGAGGAGCTTTACGGCATTGACCGACTGCTATCCAACATTGAAGGGAGTCAAGCGATGCCAGAAAAGGCACAAACCAATGCCGTTTTGGAGCAAGTGCAAAACTGGCAAGGAAAACTGGAACTCGACGATGATGTGAGCGTGTTGAAAGTGCAATGGTTGCGTTCTAGGCAGTCGCAAGCCGTCAATTCGCCGAGTGCGGTATTCCAGAAATCCTATCAAGCGTCTTTAGAAGTTTCACGCCAAGCGAGTCTCGAATTGGTTGAGTTCCTACAACAACATTCGGTTTCTTCTCATGCCATGCAAACCCTAGAGTTGTGTGTGGTTGAGTTGATGAACAATGCTTTCATCCATGCCTATCAAGAACAAACCGGAAAAACGGTCGAGTTAGAGTGCGAACTAACACAAGGTGAGCAGCACAACATAGAAGTGCGTGTATTTGATTATGGCAATCGCATTTCTGATGAAACCTTCCAAAGTTACACCTCAAAGCAAATTGAGACGCCAAATCTATTTGATGAACAGAGTTGGATGCCTTCAGGGCGAGGTTTGATGCTCATTGCCCAGATGACGGATGCGTTTACAGTCTCTCATAAAGCGGGTCGAAGTTGTTTTTCTGTAGTTAAAAAAGTCAGTTAACTCACAACAACTATACTCTCTACATGTCATTTATTGGAGCTGGGGCCATGTCCAAAATTGAGATAATAAAAGAGCGGCCGCGTGTTGAATTGCTGTTTGCTAAATATAAAGACCAGATTGGTGATGACTTTCCTGGCTATCGAAATCATGTTTATCGAACCATTACGTATGCAATGCATTTTTTGGGGAACGATGAGCAATATGAACAGCTGGTGGAAACGGCGTTTGTTTATCACGATATTGGATTATGGACAGATCATGAACTTGCGTATTTGGAGCCTTCGGAAGCATGCGCACTTGCTGACAACGAACATTTTGAGTGAGGACTTGACCCGGATGCTCTTAGTGGCGCGATTCATTGGCATCACAAGATATCGCCTTATAAAGGTCCGAATGAGAAAGTGATTGAAGCGTGTCGGAAAGCTGATTGGGTAGATGCAACCAAAGGCAGTGCACGTAAAGGATTAAGCAAAGAGGTCATCGCAGAAGTAGAGGCGGCCTTTCCGAATCTAGGCTTTCACGACACTTTGCTGCGCTTGGCGAAAGGCTATGGTGGCTCGACGTTGGTTGGCGGCATTAAAGTTACGTTGGGCATTGTGAAGTGGTAAATCTTCTCTTGCATTTAGCATGCGAAAAAAACATGCTGAAGTGATGCAGTTCGCTTCGGCATTTACGTGTTTTTTGGGGAGAAGAGCTTACTGTTAAGCACTGACCTCTTTTTGCATGATCTGCTGATTAAAGGCGAGGGGATCTTTCAATATGGCACGACCGACGGCAGCCAAATCGAGCCAACCGTTGTTGACCGCTTGGTCGAGGTATTCGGCACTCTCGATACCACCCACACCAATGATTGGGATACCCAAGTCAGCTTGTTTTAGAAAAGCGGATTCTGAGACTAAAAAGCCTTCGCCGCGGCGGTCTTTAGGACGGTTCCAACCACCAATACCCGATGAGACGTTAATCAAATCCAAGCCAGCGTTAATGAATAACTTACACACTTTCACCATGTCTTCTTGCGTTAATCCTTCTGGGTAAAGGTCCTGACCTGGAATGCGCACCATCATGCCAATATTGCTCTTGGCTTTGATTGCTTCGATGATCTCGACCACTAAACGAGAGCGGTTCTCTAATGAACCACCGTATAGGTCATCACGTTGGTTCGTGACTGGAGAGAGAACTTGGTTTAATCCATAGCCGTGTGCGCAGTGCAGTTCAACAAAATCAAAACCGGCTTTGTCGGCACGAAGCGCTGCATCGATGAACTGCTTACGCCAAATATGCATGTCTTCCAACGTCATCGCTTTCGGTTGCGGTAACACACGGTCGTAAGCGGGTACGGTTATTCCGGAAGGTCCCATTAAATTTGGACAGGTTTCTAACGTTGCCTTGCCACCGCAATGCGTGATTTGAAAGCCTGCTTTTGCGCCGTGATCGTGGATAACTTGGGCGATCGCTTTCATTCCTTCCACGCAGTCATCACTGTGCGCGCCCAATTGGTTCGGTTCACTTCGTCCAGAAAAATCGACAAAACTGTATTCAACCATAACAAGACCTGCACCGGATTGTGCCAGTTTGCCGTAGTGTTTTATGGTGCTTGAAGTTGCGAGACCTTCGGTAGTGGAGGTTTGAGATGCCATTGGTGGCACAACAACGCGGTTTTTCAAGTGGTGGTGCGCAACTGTCAATGAAGAGAAGCGGGTCATACGGTCCCTCGTAATATCTGTAATTCCGTCGTCATTTTAAGCCAGAGAGTGTTATTCATTAAGTGAAACTTAAGAACTAAAGGCCTAGCGTTATTACCCAAGAATTTTGAGGTTACTTGAGTATAATCAAAAAGCAGCCAATATTGACTGCTTTTCAGAGGCTTATCTTACGTAATCAGCGTTTCATGAGATCACCAGTTAATCGTTGAGCTATCAAAGCTTGAAAGGGTGTTGTTAAAACGCCGCTAGATCAGCGGCGTGTCTACTATGGTCGTTATTTGTAGCTGAGCTCTGTCGCTTTGCCCTTGAAAATTCGGTACACCATGAAGGTGTAAAGCAATATCATCGGCATAACAATCATCACACCGTAGCCCACAATCATTAACGTTGCCGGCGAGGAGGCTGCTTCTTGTGCGGTCATCAACCCCGGCACAACTTCTGGGAAGAAGCTGTACGCAAGACCGAGAAAGCTCAAGGCGAAAATGACGGTGACACCAAAGAAAGGCCAGCGCACACCCAGATCATTCACCATTGGAACCTGACGCAAATAGCGATCAACGAGGAAGATAGTTGCCAGCACAATCAACGGAATGGGTGCAAGCAACAAGACTTCTGGGAAGCTGAACCAACGCAGGGCGACTTGTTGATTTACAATCGGGTTTACAACGCTCACGACTAAGATTCCCAAAGCCGCCAACCAACCAGCACGACGAGACCAACGGGCCGAACGTATCTGTAAATCACCTTCCGTTTTTAGTACCAACCATGCGCCACCAATGTAAACGTACGCCGCTGTTACACAAAGTGCGCTTAACCATGCAAAGCCAAATGCTTCGGTTGATTGCTCAAAACCCATGATGTAACGACCGACCATGTAACCCTGAGTCAGAGCAGTGACTAACGAGCCAATTCTAAAACACCAATCCCAATGAGGTTTATGATCCGAGTTCGCTTTGGCGCGGAAGTCGAACGCCACGCCACGCATGATCAGAGCGATCAGCATGATGGCGGTCGGCATATAAAGCTCAGTCAAAATCAAGCTATGAGCGGTAGGAAAGGCAATCAGCAGAATACCAACGGCTAACACCAACCACGTTTCGTTTGCGTCCCAGAAAGGGCCAATAGACGCTATCATTCTGTCACGCTGAGCTTCATTGTCGCTCGGTAAAAGGATACCGACGCCAAGGTCGTAGCCGTCGAGCACGGCATACATAAAGACCGAGAAGCCAAGCAGCAGAAGATAAATTTCTGGTAGATAGTCGAGCATGATTAGGCCTCTTGTTGTGTCAGTGGGACTTCATGGGCTGCAACGTCTTTGCGCGCCAAATAGAACAGGGTATGGATGTACGCAACCAGCAGTGCAGCGTAAATGGCCAAATACATAATGAGCGAAGTCATCACGCTACTGCTCGCAACCGTGGTGACCGCCTCTGATGTACGTAGCACCCCGCTGACCAACCAAGGTTGTCGACCAATCTCAGTAACATACCAACCCGCAAGTGTGGCTATCCAACCAGAGAACGTCATGGTTAATACCGTGTACAGGTAAGGTTTAGGTAGCGCTTTTTTGCGTGCCAGCTTCACCGCGCCATACCAGCTAACCAGCAACATAAGGACACCTACACCAACCATCACGCGGAAACCAAAGAACAAGGGCTTCACTGGCGGGTGGTCAGGCGCAAACTCGTTAAGTCCTTGGATTTCGCCTTCTAAATCATGAGTAAGAATCAAACTCGCCAGCTTAGGGATGCCCACTTCAAAATCATTGCTGCGAGTTTCTTCATTTGGCATCGCAAACAGAAGAAGAGGCGCGCCTTGCTCGGTCTCCCACACGCCTTCCATTGCTGCAATTTTTGCAGGTTGATGTTCAAGCGTGTTTAACCCGTGAAGGTCACCGACAAAGATTTGAATTGGGATGAATCCAGCCGCAGCAAACAGCGCGACTTTTAGGCCAAGTTTGGCTGAGCGATGATCTGGCTTTTTCATTATTTGATAAGCCGAGATACCTGCAATCAAGAAGCTGGCAGTCAACGCCGATGCTAATAGCGTGTGTAGAAGACGGTATGGCAAAGAAGGATTGAAAATGACCTCTTTCCAACTGGTTACATGCACAATGCCGTCAATCACCTCATAGCCACTTGGGGTGTGCATCCAACTATTGAGAACCAAAATCCAAAATGCGGACATGCTCGTACCGACAGCGACGAGAACGGTGGCAAGAGTGTGAACCCATTCTGGCACGCGTCCTCGCCCAAAAAGCATCACGCCAAGGAAGGTCGCCTCCATAAAGAAGGCGGTCATGACTTCGTATCCGAGCAATGGTCCTGCTACGTTTCCGACTCGTTCCATAAAGCCTGGCCAGTTGGTACCAAACTGGAAACTCATGGTGATGCCAGACACCACGCCTAGGGCGAAGGTCAATGCAAAGACTTTGACCCAGAAGTAATAAACATCAAGCCAAACGGGGGCTTGAGTGCGGATATATCTCCATTTGAAAAACACCAACATCCACGCCAGTGCGATCGTGATGGTAGGGAAGAGAATATGAAAGCTGATATTGGCCGCGAACTGGATCCGCGACAACATGAGGGTATCTAACATCTTGGTTCCTCAAAAACGTGCCGTGCTAAAAAATCGTGTCTATCTGTAATTTAGTTACGAAAAATCGGGCAGTTTGGATTCATGTATAGAGAAATACAGGTAATTCTGTTTTCTTCTAACCATGATTTATATCAATTAAGACATAGAAAGGAGTGTAGGAAATTGTCTCAAAATGCCGCCAATAGTCGCGAGAAGTGAGTAAAAGAAAGGAAATGTAACGAGGTGGTTTTTGATGATAATGGATTCGAATTATCCTTAGTCTCACTTCGTAATATGTGAAATAAAATTACAAAAACAAGGTTTTTAGTAAGGATATTTCGCTTTGGGCTTTCATTTTCTACTCGCACATACGCTTGGAGTTGCAGCAAATATAGGGTTACATAGCGATAGGTTGCGAAGGAAAGTCAAATACTCGTGTTCTCTTATCAAACGGGACGAGCAAGATTATTTAAAATGAATAAATAGGGGTTGAAATCCGATTCTTCGAAGGCTAACTTCAACGCTCATTAATATTCTGATGCCTTCTTCCCAGTCGCCATTGTCATGACGACAGTCGCTATTCATCCTACGGTTACCTCCAGCACAGGCTTACCCAAGCAAAATATGGATGTGTACGCCTATTACCTCTATCAAACTCAAGATACCCCATTGATTAACTGGCTTCTTTCAGAGACCAAACTTCTTCTACAACACCGATTCGAGAATAACCAACGACCGATATAAAAGGGCGGAAGGCGAACATTACGCTTTAACAATCGAGGTTTACATGAACAACCTAATCGTATTTACAGGTGGCCCAGGTGCGGGCAAAACCTCTGTAATAGAAAAACTGATTGAGCTTGGCTACGTTTGCGCGCCAGAGGTGGGGCGCAAAGTGATCAAACATCAAGTTGCCATCGATGGTGACGCATTACCATGGAAAGACAAAGTCGCTTTTAGAGATGAAATGATAGTAGAGGAAAAGAAAAATCATGAGGCTTACAAGTGCCGTGATGATTTGGTCTTTTTCGATCGTTGTATTGTGGATTCATACGGTTATAGCCAATTAGAAAACTTACCCATTCCACAAGCATTAATGGATGCGTGTCAGCGTATACGTTACGCCAACCCTGTCTTTATCTTTCCGCCTTGGGAAGCCATTTTTGCTAATGATAAAGAACGAAAACAAGACTTTGCTGAAGCCGTAAGAACTTATCAAGCCATCGTAGCGGCATATCAGCAATATGGTTATGAGTTGATAGAGGTACCGACGGTGAGTATCGAACAACGCGTAGATTTTATTCTCGAACGCTTAAAAGATCGGCAGTTGATAAAGAATTCATAGAAGTTGCGAGTAGTAGAGTGAACTAAACCGGGATCACGCAATCATAGAGAGGGTAAGAGGAATTTACCCTTTTTACAGTAAGGTTTATTTAAGCAAAATAGGCGCTTAGCGAGACTAGAAAAGCTTAGAAACAAAGTTCTCAAATACGCAATGTTTAAATTTTTAGATTCAGATGTTATAACATAACAATTACTGTTTCCTATTATCCCAAGTACTATGAAGTTTGTTCGTTATTCACTCATTGCTGTCGCTGCTACCGCATTCTCTCTTGCAGCTTATCTCACCTATCAAGCAGAAACGAAACCAGAAGAAATCACCATTAAGGTCACGCCTTATTCCGAGCTAGAGAACGCTCACGTATATGAGGCTCAGACAGACGACACGGCACCAAGCGCCGAACTGGCAACACAAGATCACGACAACATTGCACGTATTCACTACTTCGTTAAAGTAGGTGACACACTCAGCACTATCTTCTCCTCATGGGGCGTCCCATACGACACCACGCAAAAGCTTCTTGAAGCCGATTTAACCTCCTTGAAACTCGACACCATCAAACCTGGTGACCACCTTGAGTTTGTGGTGGATAGAGACACCAAGACACTGCAACAAGTGATCTTCCACGAAAGCCTTGTCGAACGTTCGATTTATACACAAAACGACGATGGCACATTCGCTTATGACTTTGTTGAAGAGCCGGGTGAATGGCGCGAGGAAATGTACTCCGGTGAAATCAACGGCAGTTTCTCATCTTCTGCGCACCGACAAGGATTAACTACTACCCAGATTGCCAACATTACGCGCGTGCTTCGTGACAAAGTGAATTTTGCCCGCGAGCTGCGTGCTGGCGATAGCTTTCATGTGTTGGTGCGTCGTCAGTACGTGGATGACCACTTAACCGGCAATACCGAAGTGCAGGGCATTGCCATCAAGATGCGTGGTAAAAATGTAGAAGCGTTTTTGGCTGAAGATGGTCGCTTCTATGACCGTGATGGAAACAGCCTAGAGCAAGCCTTTAACCGTTATCCAGTCGACAAACAATTCCGACGTATTACGTCTCCGTTTAACCCGAACCGAAGACACCCTGTAACAGGCCGAATTCAACCGCATAATGGCACCGATTTCGCGACGCCTGTGGGTTCGCCAGTTTACTCAACGGGTGATGGCAAAGTGATTGCTGTTCGTAACCACCCTTACGCAGGCAAATACTTGGTGATTGAGCACAATAGTGTGTACAAAACTCGTTATCTGCACTTGAGCCGTTTCTTAGTGAAGAAAGGCGATCATGTTAAGCGTGGACAAAAGATTGCGCTTTCGGGTGCGACAGGTCGTTTAACAGGTCCACACTTGCACTTTGAAGTACTTGTGCGCAACCGTGCTGTGGATTCGATGACCGCCGATTTGCCGTTGGCAAGTTCGATTCCAAATAAAGACAAACCAGCCTTCTTAGCACGAGTTTCTGAGTTTGATGACATGGTTGCTACCGAGCAAAATGCAAGCAACGCAAAAGCGAGCGAGGGTAAAAAGACGTCTTAGACTCTTTGCATAGATCAATGAACAAAGGCAGGCTTCGGCTTGCCTTTGTGTTTTAAGAGCCATGTGTTTTATGAACTGGCTTATTTTAAGCAGCGTGTTGGTTTAGGGAGATTAGACAGACATTCACCACCTCAAACTCTATCTTGGTTGCGCGATGTGATACAGTTCGATTCGCATTCCTGCTGAAATTGACCAAAATACAAGTAGTAACGAGTGGAGGGTGAATGCAAATACCAACCGTAGGCTTTGACCATAAAAAATCGAATCAAGCAGAGATTGAAATCTTCGATCTAGAAAGCTTGCATGGCCAAGAGTACAAAAGCCACTCACCTCAAAAACCGCATCGCATTACCTTCTTTATGATGGTTTACATCGAAAAAGGCAGTGGTGTGCACATGGTGGATTTTAAGCAGTATCCGTTTGAATCTGGCAGCATCCTCTTTGTTCGTCGTGAGCAGGTGCAAGCCTTCGACTTGTCCAACAAGCCCTCCGGTAAAGTGATCATTTTCACCCAAGCGTTTTTAGACCAAGTGCATGCCAACATGCGTTTACCTAACTACACACCAACGCACTTAAACCAAGCTCGTTCACCATTATTGAACTTAGACGAAGCTACCTGCCAGAGTGCCAAACTGCTTATTGGTGAGGTTATCAAGGAAATTGAAAGTCAGCATTCCGACCCATTGATCGTCATGTATCTTTTCTCTTCTTTCGCTCTAATGCTGCATCGCCTAAGACCTGAAGAGAGGCACGATAAGTTAACCAAAGAGCAGAGCTACAAGCTTGCACGTTTCTTTGATTTGCTCCAGGCTAATTATGAACATATCCGTGATGCGAACTGGTATGCGGGGCAGATGGGGTCAACGTATAAAACGTTAAATGTTATCTGCAAGCTGGCAACCAACTTAACCGCAAAACAGATGATCGACGCGTTTGTCACAATAGAGATTAAGCGCCGCTTGGTGGTGAGTAACGTTACGACACAGCAGTTAGCTTTTGACTTTGGTTTTGAAGATGCGAGTAATTTTGTTCGATATTTTAAAAATCAAACTGATTTGACACCAAGCCAATTCCAGAAGCAGTACGCCGAACCACAGTTATGATGTTGAGTATGAACGCCTTTTTGTGTTCATGTTCGATATTGACCATTTTCCGACGCACATCCACACAGACGAGTCTTTGATTCATTCCTATTATTGTTCTCAAGCCAACAAGAGGAAAATAATATGAACAAATTGACTCGCTTTTTCGCTAGCTCTGTTATCGCATCCACCGTTTTTGCTAGTGCTTCTTTCGCTGTAAATGCCGATGAATTGTCGAATCGTGATAAAGCCGTCGCGGTTATCTCAAGCATTGAAACGGGCGACCAAAACGCGATTTCATACATCAATCCAAATAAGTACATTCAGCATAATCTTGCGGTTGCAGATGGTTTAGCGGGCTTTGGCGAAGCATTGAAGATGCTGCCAGAAGGCAGTGCTAAAGCGAAAGTGATTCGTACCATTCAAGATGGCGAATACGTGGCATTGCACACGGAATACGACTTTTTCGGACCGAAAGCGGGCTTTGATATTTTCCGTTTTGAAGATGGTTTGATCGTCGAACACTGGGATAACTTACAAGACGTGGCGAAACCTAATCCAAGTGGTCGCACTCAATTTGACGGTGCAACAGAAATTACAGATGTAAACAAAACGGACGAGAACAAAGCGATCGTTTCTGATTTTGTACAAACCATTCTGATGAAAGGGGATATGTCTCAGATCAGTAAGTTCATCGGTGATAAAGACAGTGACTACATCCAACACAACGTTGCGGTGGCCGACGGTTTGAGTGGCTTGGGTGTTGCATTGAAGCAATTAGCGGAAGCGGGCATGCCCGATGGTATACAGCAAGAACCATTTGATTATCGGTGAAGGGAACTTCGTGTTATCAGTAAGTGAAGGTCAGTTCATGAACCAACATGTCGCGTTCTATGACTTGTTCCGCGTCGACAATGGCAAGATTGTAGAGCATTGGGACACGATTGAAGCGATTCCACCGAAGTCTGAGTGGAAGAATGGCAATGGTAAGTTCGGCTTTAAATAGCATCTAAAGACAACATGCACGAAAAAAGAGAGTCACATTGTGGGCTCTCTTTTTTCGTTTAAGCGAGTTACATACCCAATAATAGTTCGAAAATAAATCAATGTGATACAGGTGTAAAATAAAAATAGCGTAACTTTGGCTTTTGTTTGTACAGAAATTAACGACATTAAGTGATAACTGGATTATTAAGGCATTTATGAGATATGAATAGAATTAAGGCTCTATTTTTTCTCTTTCGTATTTTTGTTGTAGCGCATGAAAAATGTGTGACTTTAATTCCAGATAATTTTTTTAAAATCGATTTATTTGATTTTTTTCACTTTTACACTCCTGTTATTTGTGCTGGCTATTAAATTAGTTTAATTATATCTTCCACTTATTTATTGTGCGAAAAATACTACAACAAAAAAACAGTTAAGTTAATGTTTTTACGGTTTTATTTAACTCAGAGGTAGTTCTTTTTGTTGAATGTGAAACGAGGCTTTTGTTGCTATCTTGCTGTTAGAACTCTAGAAGTTGCTGTCTATTTTCTCAAAACAACGCCTTTCTTTTGATTGTGGCAAAGCTACTGTGAGTTAAATTAAAATAAGCTAATTAAGTTTATTCTTTAACATGAATTTAAACATGCTTGATATAATAATTAGCTTTATAAAATGGAGTGATTATTCGCTATGAAAGATAAAGTTTGATATTTATCCCAGAAGTAAGAAGGAATTTTTGCCTTGGTTATTTTTATTTATAAATTAAGTGTGCTTGCAAAAAATAAATGAACCGTTAATTGCAGGTCTTTGTGCAGTACCTAAATAATTAATATAAGACTAAGGACTTAATTATGTATCTAAGAAAGAGCAGTGCTACGCAGGCAAACTCCATTGGTTATCGCACGTTAGGGTTAACAATGCTTTGTTCTGGTTTATTGTTGAATCCGATTTCACAAGCCATGGCAGCGGAATTCAGCACCGATGCGGTTGCACAATCAGAAAGCGAATACTGGAGCACCTATAAGTTAGACATCAAAAACACTGGCTCAGACAGCGCAGACATGCGTGAGGCGGTGATTGAGTTCGTACTGCCTGTCGCAATTAACGACATTGGTTGGGCATCAAATCACCTTTCATACCCATCATGGGAGATTGCTCATACAACACAAGCTGACGGCGTATTGAACGCTGTGACGCTCAAGTTCCCAGCAGGCTCTTGGGTAGACAGTGAGTTGGCGTCTGGTGAGTCGGCTGCCTTAACCATCTCTTTTGGCGGTGAACTGAAGGATCTCGATGCGTTTGAAAAGTCCGTTGTGGTGAAAGTCGATGGTGAAGTTGTTCCTCCACCAGAGTTCTCATTGGATATCTTAGCGCCGGCACAAAACTCTGTGGTTTACACTGGCTCGAATGTAGACATCATCACGAGCGTAGAGGGTGAAGGTGCAAGCAAGCTAGAGTTCTGGGTCAACAATACCAAGCTGGCAGAACAACCTGTAGTAGACGGAACGACCGAGTATCAACAAGCTTGGCTACCAGCGGAAATTGGTGCCGCTTCAATTGCTGTCATGGCGTTCAACGAGAGTGGCGAAAAGCTGACTGAACAATCGGTACAAGTCACGGTTGAATCAGAATCTACCGCGCCGAATCCTCCTGTGATTGAGTTTATTTCGCCGGATGCAGGATCTTCTCACCAAAAAGGTGACACGATTACGATCTCAGCCAATGTCAGCGATGCGGATGATGACTTAGCAACCGTAAAATTCTTTGCTAACGATGCTGAAGTATGTCAGTTAGACGCGAAAGTGACTCAAGACTTCTCATGTGATTGGACTGCACAAACTGCGGGTTCAGCAACGCTTCGCGCAGAAGCCCAAGATGACGAACAACATGTTACTCGCAAGAGCCTAACCATTACTGTGACGGACACGGGCACCAGTTGTGGCGATGTTCCTCAATACGAAGATGGCGTGCCATACAAGGTGGGTGATGAAGTTACCAATATCGGCAACATCTATTCATGTACCGTAGCCGGTTGGTGTGGAAACCCAGTTTGGACGCCGGGGACAGGTCACCCAGATTATCCGGATGCGTGGAAAGACGCGTGGGACGAAGTAGGGCAATGTGATCCTAACCCAGTTCCAGTGGTGGATGTTCAATCTCCTCAAGATGGACAAAAAATTGCACCAAACCAAGCGTTCGATGTGATTGTTGATGCGACTGACGATACTGAAGTTGCTCGTGTTGACGTTCAGTTGAATGGTCAAGTGGTGGCAACATCAAGCACTCCTACACAAGGCGATACCTACACCATTACAGTTCCTGCACAAGACGAAAGCCAATATACGCTAACCGTTGTCGCTTACGATGACCAAGGTGCCAGTGCAGAAGCCGCACCAATTTCTCTGGCGATTACCGATAAAGACTTGGTGGTTTCGCTGTCTTCTCCTGTTGATGGCTCGAGCTACTTTGAAGGTCGTGCGATTTCAATCAAAGCAGACGCGAAGAGCTACGAAGGTGATATTACTTCAGTAAGCTTTATCGCAAATGGTAATGAGCTATTCAAAGACACTGAAGCGCCATACGAATACGAATGGCTAGGTGCACAGAAGGGCGCTTACACGATCACGGCTAAAGCGGTAAACACAGCAAGCCAAGAGCAAACTTCGGCAACGTCGAACATTACGGTCAAAGAAAGTACAGGTGGCGGCGGTTTAGCCGATAACCCAGATCGCTCTATCAGTTACCTAACATCTTGGGGGTTGAATGACTACGAGCAGTTGTTCAATTCAGAGGGTGATGGTTACCTATTGTCATTTGGTAAGTGGGACGCGAGCGGTAACATCACGATCTCTGATGGCATGCTAACGCCACCAGATTACAATCCGGATTGGATGCCAACACAGTACCTAGCTTGGTCAACGCTTAAGCATGACAATGAAAACGTGACTATGATGGTGGCATTTGGTGGTCAAACGTACGAAAGCATATGGTCAGCGATCAGCACGCCACAAAGCCGTGAAGCGGTCGCAACTGGATTGATTGATTTGGTACATACGCCATTCCCTGTGTACAAAAAGAATCTGACACCAGAAGAGATGGAAGGTGAATGTCTTGCATCAAAACCTGATGGCAGCTGTGATTACAGTAAGTACCAGCTAGCAGGCTACGTGCACATTGACGGTCTAGATTTCGACTTCGAGAAAGCCGCTCGTATTACGGATAAAGAGAACCAAGATCTGACTGCTCTGATCAAACTGATCCGTGAGAAAGTAGGCAATACGAAAGTGCTGTCTCTGACGACTTACCACGTAGGTGCAGACCCAGTTGAGTGTATGGATGCGAGTGTGTTCGAAAATTGTTCTTACATTGAACCATCAGGCCGTTCATCTCACCACGGTGAAGTGATCGATTTGCTGAAAGCAACCAAGAACGACTTCGATTTCTTCAACGTAATGACATATGACGCAGGTCGAAACTTCCTCTACGACGTCGCGATGGCGAACTATGCTGAATATATTGGAGACAAGTCGAAGATTGTTTTAGGTAACACGATCAACAGCCAATGGGCGCCAGGTGGCAACTTTGTTGAAACGCGTCAAAACAACCTAGACCGTGCTAAGTGGCAGAAAGATAACGGTTACGGTGGTTTCTTCATGTGGACGCTAGGTTCAAACAACCAAGGTTTGAGCATGGCAGAACAAGTTGACTACTTTAACGACATGATCAGTGTAAGCAAGTAGTACTCACCTCATCTTGTAACCTGCTTGAACGACGGAAGGCTCTCATGCCTTCCGTTATTTCTTCAATCTTCATCATGGGAACGCTTCTCGCTCGCCGTATTCCCATGCACATTCCAATTGAAATTCAGTGGTGACAATATGTCAAAACTAGATTCTGGTCAGCACCAGAAAGCGATTCCGCACGCCCAAAATAAAGCATTCAAACCGAAAAATGACTCGCCCCAACGCCAAAACAATACGTCACAACACTATGACGCGTTCAGTAAATGGTTACATTGGATAATGGCGGTGATCATCATCTATGCCACCATTGCTGGTTATGGCATGTTGTTTGTGATGGATATGCCGCAACTGTTTCATGTGTTGTCGACGCTCAACATGTCATTCGCGACCATTGCGGCGGTGTTGCTCATCGTGCGTTGGGGTTGGTCATTCTTTCGGAAGGCACCAGAGTTACCAAGCACTATACCTAGTACGCAGAAAAGCATCGCTAAATTGGCCCATGGCACCATCTATCTTGTGATGTTTGTTGTCTTTGTCAGTGGATTTTTAATGCTTAAGCACGAGTACCCATTCTTTTGGCTGTTTACCATTCCAAACCCAATTTCTAATGCCGAAGTGAATGAGTTTTTCTTTATGGTTCATCGAGTTGGTTGTGCCACATTAGCGACGCTGGTGGCATTGCACGTCGCAGCTGCGTTGAAACACCACTTCGTAAGTAAGAATGATGTGTTAAGAAGCATGGCGCTGACTACGTCGAAGCAAAATTGATAGCAGGGAAACCGGCGCTTTAACGCACATTGAATAAAGCGTTTTAAACCACAAGAAAAAAGGCTTGGTGAGCCTCCAAGCCTTTGTTTCGCGTTATCAAGCCGTTTTGGGCTAAATAACTACTTTTTAAAGGTGAGATTCAGAGTAAGTGGAACTCGGTCTGAAATCTTAATCCCACCAACTGTTGCTGCAAGGTTCGTTAAGTTGTCAGTCGGGATACCAAAATCGCCAGCACCGATGATGACAGGGGCACTCGAACTGACCATTACCGTATTACCTGCATTGAGTACCACGACTGGGAATTCGACGGATTTCGTCTTACCAAACAGCGTCACTTCAGCCGGTACTTTTACTTTGTGTGAGCCTTCACCCAGAGATGCCCAATCTACTTTGCCTGTCACTGTTACTGGCGCGTGTTTTGCAGATTCAAAGAAGATCTCGTTCAGGCGCGTATTACGAATTGGAATGCCTGTATTGATGCTGTTTAGGTCGATAGCCACATCAAACTGCCCATCACTGTTGAGTGTGCCGGAAAGGGTGTCAATGGTCGCGGGCTCAACAATATATTGCTTTTTGATTGTTGCGAAACTTAGGGAAGATAGATCGGAATCAAGCGTGTAGCTGTCTGCAGCAAATGCGGCACTAGAAAACAGTGCGACCGCGATGCTTAGTGTTGAGAAAGCCTTTTTCATTATTGTTAACCTTATTTATGTTGAACGATGGTTCCACTTGATAGTAGTTCGGATTTATAAAAGTTAATAAGGAATTAAATCGATTGATTTGGGTGATTTTTTCGATGTGATTGAGTGCTCAAATGTCATGGTTTGATATCAATACAACTGATGTTATGTCTGCTTTGAATGTCAAAAATACGCTAATTAGCAATAACTTAATAAGCAGGTGCGAATGTGTGAATTTATTTCTAATTGATGATTCGCGACTTGCTTAGGTTGCCGTTACACTGTTCGCACATTTTATCATTCGTTAGGTTGGTTGGCTTATGTATACCGTTGGGATTGTGTTGTTTGATGATTTCACAGACGTAGACTTTTTCTTGATGTATGACCTGTTAGGAAGGACGCAAGACAGTTGGACAGTCAAAGTGCTAGGGACCAAGCCAGAGCATGTTTCTCATCTAGGTATGACGGTAAAGACGGACGGTCATATCTCTGAAGTTGCAACGCAAGACGTTGTGCTTATCGCGAGTGGCAAGAAAGGCATACCAGCAGCGCTTCAAAATAATGAGTTCATGTCCGCGATGAAGCTCAACCCAGACAGGCAGCTAATTGGCTCTATCTGCGCGGGTTCTTTTATCTTGCATGAATTGGGCTTGCTTGACGGTAAAAAGCTCACAACCAACCCAGATGCTAAAGCGGTGTTAAAGGGCATGGGAGGAGACGTTCAAGATGTTCCTTTGGTTATTGAGGGTAATATTGCAACGGCGGGAGGTTGTTTATCATTGATGTACCTCATTGGTTGGTTAGCAGAGCGCCTGTTTGATTCTGATAAGCGACGCGAAATCCAAAACCAGTTGATACCAGCAGGGCAGTTGGAGATATTCGAGTCTCTTATCGCGAACACAATCATGGAAGCAGAAATGCTTAACCAAGTGACTTGCTCAGCGGAATAAGCAATAACTCTGATTTTCCCTTTGTGACTGAACACAAACTTGTTCACTAAACCGTTGAATGTACGGGGAAGTGTACTAGGTTTTATATAAGCGCTTGTTTTATGTGACCGCGGCTATCTAAGCCATCGGTCTTTCATTAGGTGCGGATAAATACTGTGTTGGGTCCATCAACGCGTCATCGATTATCGGATTACCGATAAATAAGAATATGGCGCGAAACCAAAGGGAAAAACAGTTGAGCAATCCAAATGAAAATTTAGAGAAAGTACTGGCCAAAGCGTTTACCACGTCTTTGATTCGATTCTCAGTCACGACGCTGATCGTTATTGTCTGTTGGTGGGCGTTTTTACCATTTCTTCCTATCTTACTTTGGGCGCTGGTGCTTGCCATTGCGCTCTATCCAGTCAAACTCGTCATTGAAAGAAAGCTTGGATTAAGCTCGGCTCGTGCTGCAACACTAATTGCCATCATTGGTGTCTTGATTCTTGGCACGCCAACGGCCATGGTGGGTAATTCTTTTGCATCGAAAACACTCGGTGCATTTGAATCTTATCGAGATGGCACTTTGGTCATCGCTAAGCCTGCAGACAGCGTCAAAACTTGGCCTTTAGTTGGTGAAAAAGTTCATGCTGTTTGGTATGAAGCTGCGGATGACTTACCTACATTTATCGAGAAACGCCAGCCTCAAATTAAAGGTTTCTTTAGTTGGTTTGTCGATAGTGCAACGGGGGCCGCTAAAAGTGTATTCATGCTCATCGGTGCTATTATCATTGCGGGTGTCATGCTAGCTTGGGCACAACCTGCTGCAACGTCGATACGTAAGATCTTCATTAGTTTTACGGATGAGGTGAGAGGGCCAGATTTACATCAACTCACCACGGCCACCATCAGACAAGTCGCTGTAGGGATCATTGGTATAGCGTTCTTAACGGCAATGGCATTTGGTGGTGTAGTTGCGTTATCCGGTGTGCCAGCAGCGGCTTTGTTTACACTCATTGCGTTGATATTTGCGATTGTGCAACTGCCAGTCACCATTATCGCGCTAGTTGCCGTGGGTATATTGTGGGCAGGAGATAGCGGCACGGTTCATAATGTTGTCTTCACGGTTTTGCTCCTTGCTGCAAGTTTAATAGATAACTTCTTAAAGCCGTTAATTCTTGGCCGCGGCCTCGAAGTTCCTATGCCTATTGTTCTTATTGGTGCAGTGGGCGGTATGATGTCGGGTGGTATTCTTGGCATGTTCATTGGTGCTGCGTTCTTAGCGGCGGGTTACCAAGTATTTATGAAGTGGGTAGACACAGAAACCCAAGACGTTGCTGATGTGATTAAGGATGCAGGAACACAAGGACAAGAATCTAGGAAGTAGAAAGACGAACGAGATACTCAATTGAGCAAAAGACGGTACTGATGGCCGTCTTTTTTGTTGTCTGTGAATTGAACCGTTCCACACAAAAATTTACCGTTTGGATCAATCTTTTTAATCAACGCAATCGATCGTGTCGATCAATGACATCGATCGATAGAAAATTAATCAATTTTGATAAAAAAGTTTTGTCTTAACGATACTCATTGGGCATCGACGGTTATTCTATTATGCGTATAATCCCTGTTTCTTGATTATCGTAATCATAATAATTGTGATAAGAAAAGAAATAACTGAAATATAGATGGAATTTTGAGAATCAAATAAAGGATATGGAGAACGACACGAACTGGGAAGGTTACAGTGAACAAAAGCATCAAAGTAGTATTAGTCATGTCGATACTAATATTAACCGAATTCCTTGCGACTGAGTTGAGTCGAATTAATAACCAAAAAGAATCTGCAAATGTAATCAGTACGATAAACAAAGAGATGAAGAAGGTTTTTAATGACGCGTTAATCACGGCTGAAGTCTTGAAAGAAGTCGTGGTGCTTTCTGAAGACAGCAGCATCTCACTTGAAGCGTTTAACAAACTGAGCCGAACTCTGTTGTTTTCCTATAGTAACGTTGATTCTTTGCTCTATTTGCCACAAGGCGTCGTGACGCTTGTCTACCCATACGAAGAAAACAAACGAGCGATTGGTCACAATGTGCTTCAAGATCAAAGCAGAAGGCTAGGAGCAGAGCAGTCGATTAATTGTCGTAAAAATACGGTAATTGGTCCGGTTAAGCTTGTTCAGAATGGTAAGCAAGCCTTTATCCTTCGTAAAGCAATTACTAATGAATCTGGATTTATTGGTTTTTCGTCTTCCATTATTTATTTAGAAACCATTCTAAATTCATTAGAAAGTATTCTGGAAGATAAAAATATATCTAATTATTCGATTGTTGGGTTCGATCCGGATAATCGTAATTTTCATGAAAAAGTGATCAGTAGTAAAGGTCATATTGATTGTGATGTTGATATCAGCATAGTGACAATATTTAATACCAACTGGCAGGTCTCAATTTCACAAAGCGACTCGGGATTACTGGGTAGAGCCGCTATATTCTCGACGTTGTTTATTACATTGCTTTTAATTATGTCTCCCGTGAAGTTTTTCAATCAGTATCGACGGTCTGAAAAACAGCGTTTCGATCTACAAAACGAAGCATACACAGACTTCCTTACTGGCTTGTTGAATCGCCGTGGCTTAGAAAATCGATTTTATGCGTTAAAAGAGCAAGAGGTTTCCGGTTCTATTGCCGTTTTTGATATCGACTTCTTTAAAGCCATCAATGATACCTACGGCCACGAAATTGGCGATGTGGTTCTGGTTCAGTTTGCTTTACTGTGTGGGGCGAAGACCGATTTGAATTTTACTTTGTCACGTACTGGTGGCGAGGAATTTGTTCTTCTTATGCCTGGTGTTAAGAGCTCAGAAGCAACGTTGTTCTGTGAGGAGCTTCGACAAGAGGTCGCTGCTACTCCAATTCTTATTAATGATTTGAAGATAGAAATCACCGTGAGTATTGGTGTTGCTCATTTTGATTCTGCTGATGGTATAAGAATCGCTTTAGCTGAAGCGGATGAAGCGCTATACAAAGCTAAGCAATCTGGCAGAAATCGGGTTTACGTGAAAGCTTGATAAAGCCCCCCGGATATTGGTAGTAAAGCTGGTCTGATGAGTTCTTGTATCCTAGATGTGCGGTAGCCATTTCTACTACAATGCTCGGCCTTTTAAGCAAGACCTCTCGGGCAAAGTAAAGTGAGTAAGCAGTACACTTGTGACGATTTGGTATTCGACATCGAAAAGATGAGCGTCAGAACAGATCGTTTAGAACGTTCATTAAATTACAACGAATGTCTTTTATTTAAAGCGTTTCTGGACAATGCAAGTCAAGTTCTTGATAAAGAAACGCTCAAACAAGCAGGGTGGCCGGATACCATTGTAACGGACTCTTCCCTGCAAAAGTCGGTGCAAAAGCTGAGGCTTGCCATTGCTATCTCTGATTGCGTAGAGCTACGAACCATTGCGGGTGTCGGATACATGCTCTATTGCAGCTGTGCGGGAGCCAATGAATCAACGTCAACTCGTCGTGCTTTCAATTCACTTACGTTAGCGAAAGCCTTGCTGGCGTCTGTTTCTCTAGTTCTCATAGTGTTGTCTTTCTTCAATTTCTCTAGGGTCACCAACACGCATTTGGTTTCTTATCGCCATGATGGTTATGAGATCATGGAACTCAACCACCATCGGGTACTTAAGCCAAAAGGGATGGTATTACCATTGAAGATAGAATCTTTAATTGAACATTCCAAATGTGATTGTTTCTATTCTGTGGCACAAACAGAAGGACTTTACACCCTATCGGTTTACGACAACGTGCACCGACGTAGCGAGAACTATCTGTTTGAAGTGGAGACACTCCCTAAGGTAATTAAGGAGCTCGGATGATACGCAGTTTGAGACCTTGGATTGGTTTGTTTTTACTCGCTTCTATGCTTTACAGTGTTTCGTTGTACGTGAGTGGTAAGAAGCTTCTGCTTAGTGGAAGATACACCACCACCGTACAACAATACTCAGCGGACAACGGTGTTTGGAAAGAACGCATAGAAGTTGATTTAAATAACGAAAACCTAGAGTCAACGATATCCATAGAGGGAGATGGTCTAGAGGGCGTTGCGCTCTTTGCGGTCACAGGTAAAATCACCAAGTCATTTAATGGCGAATTTGAGTTTTTCTATAAGACTGAGCCGATTCAAACGACTAAGGTATTGGATGGTTACCAAGCGGCGAGCTACAGCTCCCTGTTTCTTTCTGGTACGTCTAAGAACCAACTCATCTATCACGATGAAAATCTTGATGTGATAGCGAGAGAACGAAACCACTTAATGCTGAGCCGAGTTTGGTAATTATTTACTTTTTAAAACGAAAAAACTCCCGGTTTCCCGGGAGAAGAAGCCAACTAAGGTTGTTGTTATTAGAAGTGGTATTTCACATTTGCTGTTAGCAGTACTTCGTCACCAATCTTATATGATGAAGTATGTTTCTGGCCGTTGTAGGTCTCTGAATATTCGACCTCATTTGTGTGGTGCAGGTAGCTTACTTCAGTACCCACGCTCCAAGCGTTAAAGCGGTAGTTTAGTCCTGTTTGCGCGCCCAGAACGACGCCATTTAGCTCGTCCGCACCATCAGAATCTGAGTTATACATCTCGTAGCCAAGCTTGCCACCAATGGTCCATGCCAGTTTTTGCGTGATAGGTACAAGGTAATCGTATTGTGCGTATAGCGTGCCAACTTCAAGGTCATCGTCGCTGTAGTCAAGACTTACTCCGCGGTAGTCGTAACCGATGCTGAACTGATGCGCTTGGTTAAGGATTACACCACCTTCCACGCCAAATACCATTGATGATTTTAGGTCTAGGTGCTCTTCTTTTCCGTCATATTTCGATTCAGCTTGACCACTTAAGCGTGCGCCAGCATCAATACCAACAAACGGTTCGTATTTTACTGCTGCGTTAACGTTGAACGTTGTTGCTGCTGTTAATGCTGCTAGAGCGAAAAGTGCTGCTGTCTTATTTTGCATCATGTATTTCCTAGTGTAATAGCTGCTAATTGATAACTCGTTGTTACCTTTGTGCTCTTTCACATCGTGGTGAAAGTGGTGGCTAAGCTAGATACTGATGAACAAAAAGAGAAACGAATTGCGCAGAATGTTGCGGAAAAAAGGTCAAAGTTCGTTTTTATAATAATTTATGGTTTTTTGCGCTTTGGTAAGCGGCTGAAAATTCGTACTTTTAATGCTTCCTACGCAAACCTATCGTTGTAATACGGGAAATTCCGTTGCCTGTTTTTAACTTGGCATTTAATGCCAGATTCACAGATATGCGCTTAGAACCTTGTAAATGGCGTGTGCATGCGGTTTAAATTCAAGCACATAACAAAAACAATGTGAGTGATTATGAAGTTAAAAGTGTATTTGTCGGGTGAGATCCACACCGACTGGCGTGAGCAAATCATCAAAGGCTGTGAAGCAAAAGATCTGGCTGTGTCGTTTATTTCTGCCAACACGCATCATGAATCCAGCGATGCAGCGGGCGATGGTTTGGGCTCGGAAGACAATCCTTTTTGGCGCGATCATAAATCAGCGAAAGTAAATGCGATTCGAATTCAGACCGCCATTAAGTCTTGTGACCTTGCCGTGATTCGATTTGGTGACAAATACAAGCAGTGGAATGCGGCGTTTGATGCAGGTTTCTGTGCCGCTTTAGGTAAGCCTTACATCACTTTGCATGATGAGAATATTGTCCATGCACTTAAAGAAGTTGATGCTTCAGCGCAAGCATGGGCAACAACGCCAGAACAGATCGTCGAGTTAATTGCATACACAGTGACTCCATAACTGAAAAAAGACCTCCATCACAGAGGTCTTTTTGAATTGCGCTCTTAATATCACTAAGACAAAACTTAGATATTCACGACGACTTTACCAATCGCTTGACCACTGGCTAGACGATCATGCGCAGCGCCAGCTTGCTCAAGGGTAAACTCGTGTTCATCGAGAACCGGTTTTAGTGCGCCTGATTCTGCAATCTTGGCTAATTCTTTTAGGATGATGGCATGTTCGCGTCGACCAACATTGTGGATCATCGGAATTAGCATAAATACAACGTGCAATGACAAGCCTTTCATGTGAACGGTACTTAAATCTTGCTCATGCAAAGACACGGTTGTTGCAACTTGGCCGTTGAGTTTTGCTGCATCAAACGAGTTAGTTAGGTTTGCACCGCCAACCGAATCGAAGACTACATCAAAACCAGCACCAGAGGTGTGTTTTGTAACGTAATCGGCTACAGACTCAGTACGGTAATCAATCGCGGTTGCACCGAGCTCGGTAATCAAGTCATTCTTCACACCTGTGGAGCCAGTTGCGAAGACTTCAGCCCCCATGTGACGAGCAAGCTGCAGTGCAATATGGCCAACACCACCTGCGCCGCCATGAACCAGTACTTGTTGACCTTGGCGAACACCAGCACGAATCAACCTTCGTAAGCCGTAATGCCAACCAATGGAATTGCCGCCGCTTCATGCATAGAAAGGTTGCTTGGCTTGTGAGCGATAAGATCCGCGTCTGCCACCATGTATTCCGCTAGAGAACCTTGAAGATCACCAAGGCCACCCGCACAACCATAAACCTCATCACCAACCGTATATTCGGTAACACCTTCACCTACGGCTTCAACCGTACCTGCGAAGTCCATACCTAGAATGCCCGGAAGTTGTGGGTGGAAGGGTAAACCTTCGCCCATTTCACGCAGCATCATATCAACGGTATTAACGCTTGATGCAGCGACTTTAACTAAGACGTGGCCCGCTTTAACTTCCGGTTTTTGTACGTCTGCTGTTTCAAATACTTCTGAACTACCAAACTGACGAATTACGGCTGCTTTCATTATGATTTCCTCGGTTGTGCGTTTGTATGGATTCAGTATAGGCGCAATTTCAAAATTGATAATTGGGCTGAAAAAGAAATCAGTTTTAAGTTTTTGTTGATAATACTACGAGTAGTAAACCGCAGAGTTACTTACTCACCAATTGAAAGTAAAGATCAGATCAGGGTGATTTGTTGCTAGCCGTTATTGAGGAAATCACCTTTTAGTTTTCGTAGATACTGTTTCTTTTTATGCGTCATTGTTTGATGTTTTTTAGAGGCGTAACGTTAATTGCGTTGCTTTGAAAAATGGCAACTTAATGATTTTATTGGAAAAAGGAAATGGATATGGCTTACGAAGGCTACAAAACATTTACTGCAAAGCAAGAAGACGCAATTCTTTATGTCACGTTTGATTTTGGTACGGTAAACGTGCAAGGGCAGGAAATGTTGGCGGATTTGAATGGGTTAGCACTGCGATTGGAACGTGATCGTAGTGTCAAAGTGGTTGTATTCCAATCAGCCAACCCGGAGATTTGGGTTTGTCATTACGATACCGAATTGCTGAAAGAGATGTCGACAGAGGCCGTTTCTCGCGAGGAAGCAAAGTTACTCGATCTTCAAGCGGTTCTTGAAAGAATCAGCAAGCTACCACAAGCCACAATTGCGAAGCTAGAGGGTTTTGCCCGTGGTGGCGGTCATGAATTTGCATTGGCCTGTGATATGCGTTTTGCCGCTCGCGGTAAATACAAATTCATGCAAATGGAAGTGGGTATGGGCATTTTGCCTTGTGGCGGCGGTGCATCTCGTATGGCGCGTCAGGTGGGATTAGGTCGTGCCCTAGAGATCATCTTGAGCGCCCGTGACTTCGATGCGGATGAAGCAGAAGCGTACGGCACCATCAACAAAGCGTTAGAACCAGCTGAAATTGGCCCTTATGTTGATGCATTAGCGCAGCGAATTTCTAAGTTCCCGGCTGAATCTATCAATGCATGTAAACAGATGGTGTACGAGTCAATCGACAAGCCAATTGATGAAGCATTGAAAGCCGAAGCCTACTGGCTTTACCAAGCAACGAGCAAGACGCCAGCAGTTAAGCGTTTTCAAATTGCCGATGATCAAGGCTTAGAGCATGACATCGAAAACCAACGTAATTGGGAAGACTTGGTGATGAAGGTACAAGACATCAACTAAGCTGTTGCGTTAGTGTCTTATTAAGGACTAGAAAGGCGAGCCAAGTGGTTCGCCTTTTTGTGTTCAGCTGCTGGTGCGTTTATCGTTCTTAAATTCGCAAGCCAATCGAGCTTGTTTATGGGCATGAACTTTCGAATTAAATCACAGACTCGATAAACGTTTTTGATAGACTGCAAAGCAACAGTTTTAGTGAGGAATACGTTTAATGCCGACCATACTTTGTTTTGGCGATTCAAATACCTGGGGCGCAGTACCGAATGAAGATCGCCGTTACGGACCAAACGAGCGATGGCCATCCTTGTTACGAATGTCTCTACCGGATGGTTATGAGGTCATAGAGGAAGGGCAACCAGGGCGAACAACTGTGCACGATGATCCTTTTGAAGGTGAGAAAAATGGCCTTCGCTATTTACGCCCTTGCTTGGAATCTCATCTGCCTGACTTGGTCATCATTATGCTCGGCACGAACGACATGAAAAACTGCTTGGGTTTATCCGCTTTCGATATCTCTCGTGGGGCAGCTCGCTTAGCACAAGAGGTTCTTAACTTTGATAACTGGGCAAAGCGAGAAGCGCCGCAAGTTCTATTAGTCGCGCCGCCACCCGTGCATGAGATTGGTTTCTTCGGGAGTATGTTTATCGGTGGGGCGGAGAAATCCAAAGAGTTTGGTTTTCATTATAGAAACCGAGCGGAAGAGCTGGGATGTGCATTTTTTGATGCCGGAACCTTAGTGGAATCTTGTCCGAACGAAGGAATTCATTGGCAGCAAGACCAGCATGAGAAATTGGCGAAAGCACTGCAACCCATCGTGTTAGCGGCTTTTCAAAGGTCATAGTTACTAAAAGATTACAGAGTCAAAAGGCTTTTCGTCTAAGGAAAAGCCTGTATTGAAAGGGTTGAGAAGCAGGGCGAGTATGCCTGCGCCCTAAAGGCGGTGACGTAAGCAGTTTGGTGCTTTATCCATGCGTAGAGTGTTTACGCCAAGGAAAAACCGCTGTCTGGGCTTTCGTGTGCTGGCATTCTATGTATCCTTGCGGGACTGCCTTTTACGTGCGCCCACATCCGCAACATCGGACGCTTTGCAACAACCTCCGCCTTTGATTGGCCTACGTGAAAACATCACGCCAATTGCGAGCATCGCAATACAACTTAGGAAAATAAGAACGGTAAGAACTAAAGTCATAACACCACCTCCTATAAATCGCTGTATTGTCATCTTTCTCCAATTTTATAAACAAAGCAATGGTCGTTTTGTAACCACTTATTATTTTTATCAATAGTCAGACCTTTGCTGTATCTTAGCAGTTTACTCTTTCAGTTCTGGAACAAGGTTTTCCAAAGCCTTTATCTGACGACTGACCACGATGGTCTTTATGAAAAATTTGGTTGGGATAGAATAGAGGACGCTTACGACCCGTCTGGTTATGTGACAAAGGTGTACCGTAAGTCTTTAGAAAACATCTAGAATCAACTGGAGTAGGTTTCTAGAATGTCGATTAATTAGTGTCCGAAGTAAGCAAGGAAGCGAAAATGCTATGGATTGTGACAAAGTACTTAACCACCGCCGCGATTGTGGTTCTCATTTCTGAAGTCGCGAAGCGAAGTGATAGGTTAGGTGCGCTTGTGGCTGCATTGCCAACCGTGACCATATTGGCGTTGGTATGGATGTATATCGAAGGGCAAGGCACAGAGAAGCTGTCTAACCACGCGTTTTATACCTTTTGGTTTGTTGTACCAACACTGCCAATGTTTCTTCTTTTCCCTTATCTACTGAGCAAATATTCCTTTTGGATTACCTTGCTTATTAGTTGTGTTGTATCCGTAATTTGTTTTGCGATAACGAATTTGATCGCGAAACAATTTGGTATCAACTTGCTTTAAGCTCGTCTTCCTTTTGGTTTTGTATCCATTGGCGAGGTGACATACCAGATACATTTTGGAAAGCACGAGAAAAGCCCGAGTAGCTGTGGTATCCCACCTCGTCAGACACCCAGTTGAGCGGTTTATTTTGCAGTAATAAAGACTGGGCGACGGATACACGCCATTTTTGTACATAATCTCCTGGAGTTTCCCCAACGGCTTGTTTGAACGTCTCAATAAACTGAGTACGAGACATGGCCGCCAATGACGCCAATTCATTAAGATGAAAATGACGGGCAGGGAGCTGATGAATGGCGGTCATAACGGGAGCTAGACGTGGGTGGGCGAGCGCAGCAAACAAGCCGTGTTCAATTTGCTTCCCCTCAATAAGATAACGAAAGATCAACGCCATTAAGGTATCACTCAGCTTATCTAATAAAAACTCTTGCCCGATACCGTTTTCTTTTGCCTCCAAAGACAGCATATCCAAGACCGGAGTTAGATTCGGTGCGTCTTTAAAAGGGATAGCGACGACATCGGGCAAGACAGACAACAGAGGGTTGATCTGCCCACCTCGATAATCCACATTGGCACAAACCAATTCTGTTTCTTCGCTTCCTTCAATTCTATGTGGCGTATTGTTTGGCAGATAAATGATGCAAGGCTCTGTTAGCTTTTGAGCCTTCTCATTTGCGCTTGTCAGTATCAATTCACCAGCATTCAAAACATGCAAATGGCCTCTGTTACGGTGCTCTGCTTGGAACGAGGAGATGCCACACAAGTGTCCAGAATAGAAAACCCCTGTACGTATTGAGAAGTGCTTCATCAGCTGTGACAACAAATCCATGTTACCTCCGAACGATTCGTGTACTTTTTTGGTCTTTTGTCCCTCTATAGACCGGAAGAGTTGGCTAATTTATTCACACAAGGCAAACAAACACAGACAAGGAGCTTATTATGTCACGCATTAAATCAACTGGTCGAAAACTCACTTTAATGACCGCTTTAATCGGAACCAGTTTTTCACTGATGGCTGCGGATGTAAGCATGAGCGTTGATGCAAATGATCTCGCTATCAAGGGTTACGATCCGGTGGCTTACTTCACGGATAATGGCCCGACTCAAGGAAAGGCCGAATATTCAGCGACGTACAACAATGCGATTTATCACTTTGTGAATGCAGTAAATCGAGACCAGTTCAAAGCTGATCCTCAAGCGTACGCACCGCAATACGGTGGTTACTGTGCATTTGGTGTTGCTATGGGTAAGAAGTTCGAAACTGACCCAGAGGCATGGAAGATTGAAGGTGGCAAACTCTACCTAAACTTGGATAAATCGGTACAAAAGCGCTGGCTAGAGGATACGCAAGGCTTTATTCAAGATGCCAACACCAACTGGACAACGATTAAAGTTGTTGATGCAGATAAGCTGTAACGGACGTCGTTTTTATCCTTTCCTCACATATTCAAGGCGAGCCAATTGGTTCGCCTTTGTGTATTGGCTCGAGGGAACGGACGTCCAACGACCATCTACGGCAGTGTTTTGTCACAAGGTTGCCCAAGTGGAAGTATGATTTAGTTGCTTTGCTTCATTCCATTATTAACTTTTAGGAATAATCGTTATAACTTCCAGCACTAAAGGGCTGCGGATAATATTGGATTCAGTTGTTAAGAATATTCCTACAATCCTTTAATTCTGGAGGGAAAGTAAATGAAGAAAGCTCTAATTTGCGTAGCGCTAACTTTGCCTGCATTTCACGTGTTCTCTGCGCCAACAGACATCAATTCGCTTGAACGTATCGACTACGGAAACTATCAGTTTTATCAACCATACATTGAAACAGTACACACGGTAGATTTGATTGCACCGCCACCAACAGAAGGCAGCAAACAAGATCTCGAAGATAAGCGCTTGGGTGCTATCGACTTTTCAGTTGATGACCCAGCGAGAATGGCTCAAGCGACACAAGACGCGCGTATTACTCCAGAATACTTTGCCAAGATATATGGTGATGTTCTAGGCGTGAAGATTACTAAGGAAGACACCCCAGCGATGTATACCGTTTTAGGACGTAGCATTGCTTCTTTTGGTCTTGCGACATCTGACTCTAAAAAGCACTACAACAAAGCGCGTCCATTTGCGGTAAACGGCTTACCTTCTTGTACACCTTATGCCGAAGACTACTTATCTAAAGATGGATCTTACCCTTCTGGTCATACTGCATCAGGCTATGGGGTTTCACTCGTTGCGGCCGCAATTGCGCCGAACAATGCAAAAGCACTGACAGAGAGAGGGGCGGATTACGGCTACAGCCGAGTCGTTTGTAACGCACACTGGATGAGTGATGTGGAAGCAGGGCAAAAAGTGGCGCACATCGTGTTTGATAAGCTCAAGGCAGATAAACAATTTGCTGAGGACTTACAAGCTGCGCAACAAGAGTACATTGCGCTAACCCAATAACGATAAATCGATACAGATACAGGCGGCCACAGTGCCGCCTTTTTCATTTTTAGCTCTTGCTATATAGACTTCAAACAACGGCTGAAATCATTTCTTGACCTTAAGTTAGCTTGAGGTTTTATCTTCGTAACCTCAAACACAACCCACACAAATCGGTAAGAAACCAATTGGAAAAGGAACTTCTATGAATCTAAATCAAGTGCTGTTAACCGTTAAAGACATCAAGTCATCTATCGAGTTTTATCAAACGCTAGGATTCAACCTGATTGTTGAAACAGAAAACTATGCGCGCTTTGAGTGCGTTGAAGGAGATGCCACTTTTTCACTTTATCTCGGTGATCCAGAATCAAAAAGCAACAGCGTGATCTATTTTGAACACAAAAATCTTGATGCGTTAGTTGATAGTTTAAAGAGAAAAGGCATCGAGTTTGTTCAAGAACCTACAGACAAAGATTATCTGTGGAGGGAAGCAATGCTTAACGACCCATCAGGTAATGAGCTAAAGCTGTATTGGGCTGGAGAGAACCGAAAGAATCCGCCTTGGCGAGTCGCTAACAATTAAGATTCCTAAGCATATTAGCAGAGGTGAGCGAGGCAGTGCGTGCTCACCTTTAACAGGGTTTCTGTTGCCAATTGACTTCTACTAATGTACATGTCTGCTCGACAAATCGACAAATCGAC